>JBBSJN010000382.1:0-1504 GCA_038257235.1 Chitinophagales bacterium | reverse complement strand
GGATTTATTGTAAGTAATTTTAAAAGTCAATTTCCTGACGCAATAAGTCACCTGGCCAAGTGGGTGAAAGAAGGTAAAATAACATCTGAGCAAACCATAGTTCACGGGTTCAATGAGTTGCCCACTGCATTGCTTGGATTGTTTAAAGGTGCTAATATTGGTAAGATGATCGTTGAAGCTTAAGTTGTTTTATAGAAAATGAATAACATTCAATATCATCATTATGTAATTATACGTTTATAATCGCTTTTAAAGTATTACTTTTTAAATAAAAAACAATCAAAATGAAGAAAGATAGGAGTGGAAAATCAGTATCGTAAAATTTTCAATTAGTCAATCCTGTATCCAAGAAAGACAAATCAAAAAATAATCGATAACTCTATATTTGATAAAAAATATCTAATCAAAATCATCTACTGGGTTGACCATCGTCACTCTAAATAGATAATTTATACACGAACTTGCTAAAATATATGCAGATTCATGTAAATTTATAAGTATAATTAAATGGATGTAAAAGCTGATGATACCGCTAAAAAGATGCGCTTTGGGAAAATTATTTCTGTAAGGGGAAGCGTAGTAGATGTGGCTTTTGAAAATGATCTTCCTCCTATATATGCTTTGCTTCGCTCAGGAAAAGATAAAGAGGTGTCTATTGAAGTATTATCACAACTGAACTACTTTAGTGTACGTGGCATTGCATTGAACCCAACGCAGGGTTTGGCAAGGGGTATGGTAGTGGAAACTGACGGCAATGAATTGACCGTGCCTATCGGCAAACACATTTTAGGCAGAATGTTTGATGTTTTTGGAAATACCATTGATCATCTTGAACCGCTACCGAAAGGTGAACGCCGCAACATACACCAATCACCTCCATTATTATCAAAAAGAGCCGTTAAATCCGAAATTTTTGAAACAGGTATAAAAGCCATTGATGTCCTGATACCATTGGAGCGTGGCGGTAAAGCGGGATTGTTTGGTGGAGCTGGTGTAGGCAAAACAGTATTACTTACAGAAATGATCCATAACATGGTAGGGGATAATGAAGGTATAAGTATGTTTTGCGGTATTGGCGAACGTTGCCGTGAAGGCAATGAATTATATAATACTATGAAAGATGCCGGTCTTTTGAAAGACATGGTGATGTTATTCGGACAAATGAATGAACCTCCTGGCGCTCGATTTCGGATTGGTCATGCGGCACTTACTATGGCTGAATATTTTCGTGATGACGAACACCGTGATGTGTTGTTATTGATTGATAATATTTTTCGTTTTATACAAGCAGGTATGGAAGTTTCAGGGTTAATGGGTCAAATGCCTTCGCGTCTAGGTTATCAGCCAACCATGGGCACGGAATTGTCAGAGCTGGAAGAACGCATTGCCTATACAGATACGGGAGCGATTACTTCCATTCAGGCGGTATATGTACCAGCAGATGATTTGACTGACCCAGCAGCTGTTCATACTTTCTCTCATCTCTCAGCATCCATAGCACTTT
>JBBSJN010000381.1:0-1513 GCA_038257235.1 Chitinophagales bacterium | reverse complement strand
TTATTAAAAGTTTACCGCTGCCAAGAAAGGTTTTAATTGGAACCTTTGCCGATTCAGAAAAAGTTATTAAAGGATTGAGCATAACATTTAAAGAACGATAATGAAAACTCGACCCGAAGCAAATAACCTCGAGAGAATTGAAGAGCTTGAAAACCGGCTTGCCGATGCAGAGCAACTTATTGATGCAATTAAATCAGGAGAGGTTGACGCTTTCGCAATAAGAAGTGAAAACATGACGGAAGTTTTTACACTTCAAAGCGGGGATTATGCTTATCGGGTTTTAGTAGAAAATTTCAACGAAGGCGCAATCAATGTTACCAAGGAAGGACTGATTGTTTACAGCAATAAATATTTTCATGAATTGCTTGGCTTATCGTATGAAAAAGTAATCGGAACTTCACTGCGTAATTTTCTTCATCCTGAATCAATAGCAACATTTAATTCTCTTTTCACAAATGCTCTTGGCGGACAAAGCAAGGGAGAATTCAATCTGATTGCAGCAACCAAAATTATTCCTGTTTATATTTCCCTCACATCTCTTTATCCTCAATTGCCAACTATCGGAATAATTGTAACCGACCTTACCGAGAAGAAAAATCAGGAAAAAATAGTAGAAGATAAAAACAAAGAATTGGAGCGTTCAAATGCAGAGCTGGCCTCTTTCTCTTATACCGCCTCTCACGATTTACAAGAACCGCTTCGAAAAATTCAGGCATTTGCAAGGCTCATCCTCCAACAGGAAAAACAAAACTTTTCAGAAGACAGCATAGATTATTTTACACGCATCAACCGCGCAGCATCAAGAATGCAAAACCTCATTGAGGCATTGCTTAGTTATTCTCGCACCAACACAAACGAAAAAGTATTTATTCCTACCAACCTGACCAATGTAATTGGGGAAACAAAAGAAATTTTGGAGGAACTGATAGAAAAAAACAATGCAATCATTGAATCATTTGAATTACCGATAGTAAATATTATACCCTTTCAATTTCAGCAACTCCTTACCAACATTATATCAAATGCAATTAAGTATAGAAAAAAAAATGTAAATCCTGTTATTAAAATTAATGCTATTATAGTTTCTGCATCAGAAATAAAAGAGGATATTAATTCAAAGGCAGACAAGTTTTGGAAAATAAGCATTGCCGATAACGGAATCGGATTTGAACCGCAGTATGCAACCAAAATATTTGACCTCTTCCAGCGCCTTCATGGAAATAGCGAATACATCGGCACAGGAATCGGACTGGCAACCTGCAAAAAAATAATGCAGAACCACAGCGGAATTATAATTGCAGAAAGTGAACCCAACAAGGGAACAATTTTTCACATCTATTTGCCTTTCAATTAACTAAACAAAATTATTATAGCACCAAACTTTCTATTGGTAGATGATGATTTAGACGACCAAATGCTTTTTATAGATGCAATAAAAAAAATAGACCATTCAATTCAATGTCCTGTTGCCAACAACGGATTAGAAGTACTTCTTTCACTACGTACAAAATCA
>JBBSJN010000380.1:0-1549 GCA_038257235.1 Chitinophagales bacterium | reverse complement strand
CATGATGATGTAGGTTCTGGATTAAGCAGAATTAGATATATCATTGGCGCCATCAGCAGTGGCAATACAGAACAATCAGTAGGCATTACGAAGACCACCGAAATCATTGATGACTCTATACAAAAAATGAAAGAAATTGTATGGTCGCTTAACGAAAGCAATCAAAATTTGGAGGAGCTCATTTATTACATTCGTGGGCAAATGAGTGAAATGACAGAAAATGCCGAAATCAATTTTCAAAGTATGTTGCCTGAATCTATACCTACTCTGTTTTTTGGATGGGCAAGAAACAGGAACGCTTATCTGTTAGTCAAGGAATCTATCAATAATGCCATCAAACATGCCAATGCTACTAAAATAACTTTGGATTTTGAAATTTCTAAAGAATTTATCATCATCATTTCCGATAACGGCAAAGGTTTTGACACCAGCCAAAAACATACTGGCAACGGATTGAACAACTACAAAAAAAGAATTTTAGAATTAAATGGGCACTACGATTTAAAATCTGAAATCAATAAAGGTACAACCCTTACTTTCTACATTCCTTTTACTTTATAACCTTACTTTCCTATTATTTAAAATGGTACAAACGGTTGATTGACAAGTGTCTCGTCAGATATTAATTTTACTTCCATAATTTATCTAAATATCCTTTATTATGAAAGCAACAAATACTCTGAGGGTAACTTCAATTGCTCTTTTATTCGAAAGGCTTACCAATGCAATGGCACCGATTTGGGGATGCAATAACAATAATAAAAAAATGAAAATTAACTCCATTTATAAAAATAATCCAATGAAAACATTAGCTATACTTACCATCCTCATGCTCACCGTGACCAATGCTGACGCACAAATTCTTAAAAAGTTAAAACAGAAAGCCGAAGATGCCGTCACAAAAAAAGTAGAGAAATCAGCCGAAAAAGCGATATCTGGTGAGAACCAAGGCGCCGACACAAACGATGAAGCTGCCAATATAGATGTGAAAGGAAGCACTGGCATCCCGAATTTAAACGTGTATAGTAAATTTGATTTCGTGCCTGGTTCCTCTATTTTGTATTTCGACAATTTTGAAAAAGACAATATCGGTGAAGCACCCTTGGGATGGATAACCTCCACTTCTGCTGAAGTAGTAACCATTGATGGACTAGAGGGTAACTGGTTAAAGATGTCTTCTACCAGCGCCCAACACATCACCCGAAACAAAAAGCAGAGCTGGGGCAATAACTTCACCATCGAGTTTGACCTGCTCATTGTGAAAAAAGATTATGATCCCCGTATTGATATCAATCTTATAAACACTGGTGGTAATCTGGTAACTGACGAAAATATTTTGAGGAATGATAAAAAACCAGCTATTAATTTTTCTGCAATTGTTGCTTCTGATAATAAGAGCAGGGCAAGCTTGTATGCCTTCGATAGAAAATTATCAGATGCGATGTCTGAAAGTTTGCCGTATGGCAATACCGTTCCGGTTCGCGTAAGTATGTGCGTACAAGGTAAACGCTTTCGCATGTGGTGGAACGACCGCAAATTGTATGACCTT
>JBBSJN010000379.1:0-1587 GCA_038257235.1 Chitinophagales bacterium | reverse complement strand
CTATTTACACTTATTGCGATTGCTGTTTTCACTTCTTCATCCATTTATGCGCAAATATCAAAAGGATCTGTTCTGTTGGGTGGCGGAATTGGATACAATAGCCAGGAAAACAAACAGGAAGGTTCAACAATTGAAAACAAAACATCCAATTTTTATGTAAGTCCGGCGATTGGTATTGCCGTTAAAGAAAATTTGATTGTTGGTGGGGATCTTTCGTTTTCCAGCCAAATGCAGGAAAATGGAAGTAATGAAACGACTAATAAATATTATGGCGCCGGCATTTATATGCGCAAGTACCTTCCAATAGCCAACCGGTTTTATATTTTTGGGCAAGGCAGGGTAGGGGCAAATATTTTTGATGGTGAAACTACACAGGGGACGGATTATATTTCTACCAATAAAGGTTATAATGTAAATGTTGGCATTTATCCCGGTATCTCTTTCCAAATGAATAAAAAATTACACCTGGAAACAGGATTCAATAACCTTGTGTATGTGCAATACGAAAACGGGAAAATCAAAACACAGTCGCTGGGTAATATGAGTAATGTAACTTCAAAGTCTTTTTCTGTAAACAGCAGCCTGAATAATATGTCTGGGCTATACGTGGGTTTCAGGCTTTTACTGGCCAGGTAAAAGCGGGCATTTTTTTTATTTTATTTAGCAAGCATTTTAGTAATATCGCTTTTGAAGAATATATTATTTTCCTGATCATTATTCGTGGAAACATATACCGGTACATACCAGTCAGAAGGAAGAGAGCCACACCAGGTTTCCATTGCTTTACTAAAAAATAAAATTGAGATCAGTTGGGTGGAGGATCAACTTCCAAAAGCAATGTACTGGCCAATAGATAAAGTAAAGATTGAAAATAATATCGTTCATTATCCGGGATGGCCTTTGCAACAACTGGTGCCTCACCAATATGCGTTTATAGGTAAAGTGGAGAAACAGATTAGAAAAAATCAAAGTTCATTTTTGCATAAACATATGGGCAGGCAAACAGCCCGGCTGGTAAAGTTTGTGGGTGCTATATTCATTTTCCTTTCATTGTTGTTTTTTGTAGTGGTGCCTGCTATTGCAGGTTATTTGGCAAAAAAGGTTTCTCCTGCTTATGAAATACGGGTTGGTAACGAAATATATGATCAGTTAACCGCAGACATGACTGTTAATGAAGCGGCAACGGAAACGGTTATGCGTTTTTTTCACCAGCTCGATATTCAATCTGTTTACCCGATAGAAGTAACTGTAGTAAAAGGTGAAATACTGAATGCATTTGCGTTGCCGGGTGGTCATATCATTGTGTATGATGAGATGCTGAAAGAAATAGATAATCCCGAAACCTTGGCCGCATTGCTGGCTCATGAGTTTATGCATATAGAACAAAGGCACACTACCCGGTCCATTTTCAGGCAATTTTCATCTGCTGTTGTTTTGTATTTTGTTATAGGAGATATGGGTTCTATTGGTGGAGTCTTATTGAACCGGGCGGAGCAATTAAAGAATCTGTCGTACAGTCGTTCTTATGAAAAAGAGGCCGATTTGCTCGGACTGCAATTAATTGAAGATCGTGGTATTAGCAGCAAT
>JBBSJN010000378.1:0-1609 GCA_038257235.1 Chitinophagales bacterium | reverse complement strand
TGCTGCATTTGTTCAGAAGGAACTTCAAAAATTGGATGTAGAAACTTATACACTAATCGGTCACTCCATGGGCGGTAAAATAGCAATGCAGCTTGCCGTAACTGCAACAGCCCAATCTGTGAATGCTTTGATTTTAATTGCTCCCTCTCCACCTACTGTTGAAAACATGCGTGCAGAGGAAAAAGAACGTATGTTGAATCATCCCAATAAACAAGAAGCAGAGAAAACAGTTAAAAAGGTGACAAAAAAGTCATTAACGGATGAGCAGTGTAAGTTGGCGATAGAAACACAGCTCATTATTGATCATAATACCTGGAGGTGGTGGCTATTAGAAGGAATGAATCATTCCATTGCTGATCAAGTGAAGAAAATAGAGACACCCATCACAATTCTTGCTTCTGAAGATGACCCTGCAATCACTTACGATGAAATTCAGAATGAAGTGGTAGCAATTTTAAAAGGAGCAAGATTGGTGACCACAAAAGGTGTTGGACATCTTATTCCGATGGAATCACCAGAATGGCTGGCAGATCAGATCAGACAGTCGGCTGTAAGGAAAGCTGATTGAATTAAAAAATAAACCAATCAATAAATCGCTTGAAATATGGGAACACCAGAAAAAGAGAATAAGTATGTAATACACTATAGGCATGTATGGACGGATGAAAACATCCCATTATCAGGAAAGTAGTTTGTAGAAACCATGGATGGCCACCGGGTGGAGATGGGCCGTATCGAATTCCTTGTGGAAGTGAAGGGCGATTTAACGGAAGTGCAGAAAAATCAATTGCTTGAAATTGCTTACAAATGTCCGGTTCACAGAACGCTTCATTCAAAAATTCATTGTGCAAACAAATATTTCCATAATTTCTTAAAGAGCATATTTATGAGTAGAGAAATCAAACTTCAATCAATTATTACTTGCCCTACATGCGCACACAGGAAAGAAGAAACAATGCCCATCGATTCTTGCCAGTTCTTTTATGAATGTGAAAGCTGTCACAAAGTTTTGAAAGCGAAAGAAGGCGACTGTTGTGTTTACTGCTCCTATGGCTCGGTGAAGTGCCCGTCTATTCAGGATAAAGGAAAATGTTGTTAGCGAAATTATTTAAATAATTGAGATGACCATTCAATGCAGACTGTAAAATATCCGGGTGCTTCTGTACCTTATACGGGGCTGAAGTCTTCTTGCCATTTGAGAAGTTATAATCTCTACAACCAGAAAACAAGGTTATAATGTCCTTGATGATATTGAAAAAGCATTAGTATGAAATCCTATAATGTCAAATTTCATACTTGAACTGTAACTTCATTTTTTTAGCAATTAATTTAATGAAGTATTCTTAGATCCGAAATTATAATTTGTTCCGGCTCCGGAATTAGCACCATTTGAAAAATTTTTGTACAGCACTTCTGATTCTAATATCCCCGGAATCAACTGAAATTTAAGAGTACTTACAGCAATATACAATCAGTTGGAAGAAGGTTTTGACGGTGGAGGTTTTGCAAATGAATTTGATGAGCACAACAAAAAAATAAAAAAACTCGGAACAATTTTGAATCTTCGCTTTTTTAGAAAACGTGAACAATCTGATCGTTGTATTTTTTA
>JBBSJN010000377.1:0-1664 GCA_038257235.1 Chitinophagales bacterium | reverse complement strand
TGCCATGATGCAGGAAAACCAAAGAGTGTTATTGTATGGATTCACCAAGTCAGAATTTGAATTACAGAAAAAACAAATGCAAAGTGGTTACGACCGCATTTTTAATGAACGGGAAAAAGAAGAGTCGTTCAAATATGCCGATGAGTATGTTAATAATTTTTTGATCAATGAACCAATTCCCGGAATAGAATGGGAATATGATTTTGTAAAACAATACCTGAACATTGTAACACTGGCCGATATTAATAAACTGGCTGCTCAATGGATTACAAAAGACAACCTTGTAGTAACCATGAATGCGCCGGACAAAGCTGATGTTAAGATTCCGACTGAAGAAGAAATAAAAACAATCCTGTCCGCTGTTGAGGTAGCTAAAATTGAACCATATAAAGAGAAGATCCTTGCCGATAATCTGATGGATGATAAAAAACTAAAACCCGGCAAGATCATCAGTTCAAAAACAGAAGAAGAAACAGGCATCACTACTATTAAATTATCAAACGGTGCCACAGTGATTTTAAAACAAACCAATTTTAAGAACGATGAAATAGTATTCAGAGCTTTCAGCAAAGGCGGCCATTCATTGGTAAAAGATGCCGATTATTATTCTGCCAGTTATGCAGCACAGGTTGTTGCACAAAGCGGTGTAGGAAATTTTAATGCGGTGGACCTTGGCAATATGCTCAAAGGAAAAAGTACTTCACTTTCTCCAAACATTTCGCTGTACAGCGAAGGATTAAGTGGTGTAACAATACCAAAGGAGACAGAAACATTGTTGCAGCTTGTCAATCTTTATTTTAAATCTCCACGAAAAGATACCGCCGCTTTTTCTTCTTTTAAAACAAGGCAAAAACAATTATTTGCAAACCTGAGTTTCAACCCGCAGATATATTTCAGCAGTGAGTTTCAGAAACTGATGACAAAAAATCATCCCCGTGCAGGCGGCATTCCAAAATCGGAAGATCTAGATAAAGTAAATCTCGACAGAAGCATACAGATTTATAAAGAAAGGTTTGCCAATGCCGGCGACTTTACTTTCTTCTTTGTTGGTTCCTTCAATGAAGATTCTATTAAACCCTTACTGGAAAAATATATTGGCAGTCTTCCATCACTTCCCAAAAAAGAAACATTTAAAGACCTGGGTATTCGTCCGCCTGTTGGCATGATTAAAAAAGAGATCAACAAAGGCAGCGATCCAAAAAGCATGGTGGCAATGGTATTTAATACTCCTGCTCCATATTCTGCAAAAGAAGCCTTGACACTCAACAGTCTTGCAGAAGTAATGAACATCAAACTGATTGAACAGTTGCGGGAAGAAAAAGGCGGTGTGTACGGCATTAGTGCTTATGCAAACTTTAGCCGTACTCCTGTTTCGGCGGCGTCATTTACCATCACTTTCCCCTGTGCACCGGATAATGTTGACACTCTCAGCAAAGCTGTAATAGATGAATTACAAAAAATAATTAAAGAAGGTGTTTCTCCGGAAGACCTTGAAAAAATAAAAGAGCAGCAAAAAAGAAAACTGGAAGTAGATTCAAAACAAAACAGTTTTTGGATGAATAATATTTATGATGCATTCTTTTACGGAACCAGCCCCAAAGAAATTTTAGGGAAGCAGAAAATGACAAATGCGCTTACTGCCAAAATGATACAGGATGCTGCTA
>JBBSJN010000376.1:0-1667 GCA_038257235.1 Chitinophagales bacterium | reverse complement strand
TCCGAAGTATAGCCTGTCCCGAACTGATTCGGGAAGGCATCTCAAAGAAAAACATCTTCGAGTAAGAAATATTCGGTTTCCTTGTTTTGATGAATTGTAATAGATAAAATATCATATTGAATCCAGTCGCTCCCCGGATTTAAAAATAAATATTCATCTGCCGCTTTTTGTAAATTTTTAAATTTCTTTTTCGTTACACTGTCTTCGGGATAACCGAAAGGCGATGCTTTTCTTGCTTTCACTTCTATAAAATGTAAAAACTTTGCCTTCGTTGCTACAATGTCAATTTCATAATGCGAATGCCGCCAGTTGGTATGTAAAATAGTATAGCCATGCTCACTTAGCCATTTTGCGGCTAATTCTTCTCCTTCTTTTCCAAGTTCATTATGTGATGCCATGTAGTATCTTTATCAGCAAATTACAAAATCAATTGATAATTATTCTATGGCGGGAATTTACAAATTAACAGGTGTAGTTAAACAATATGATTGGGGCGGCATTTCTTTTATTCCTTCCTTATTGAAGAAAGTAAATGAAAAGAAAATGCCTCAAGCTGAATATTGGATGGGCACTCACCCCTTAGGCCAGTCTGTTGTGGATACTGGGGGCTCTGTACCGACTGAATTAGCTGCCATCGCAGGAACACTTCCTTATTTATTCAAAGTGCTGGATGTAAAAGACATGCTATCCATCCAGGTGCATCCGTCAAAGCAAGCAGCTGCAATAGAATTTGCCAGGGAAAATGCAGCAGGCATTCCGCTTGATGCACCGCACCGTTCTTATAAAGATGATAACCATAAGCCGGAACTGATGGTAGCTTTAAGTGATTTCTGGTTGTTGCATGGGTTTAAACAAACAGATAAATTAATTAAAACGCTGACCAATACTATTGAGTTAAGTAATTTACTTGCTGTTTATACTACATCTGGTTATGCTGGATTGTATAAACATATTATGGAAATGCCGCAGGCAGAAGTGAACAGGATTTTGCAACCGCTGCTTGACAAGATCATTCCATTATATCATGCGAATGAATTGGAAAAAAAAGACGAAGACTTTTGGGCAGCAAGAGCAGCCCTCAGTTTTTCAAGCGAAGAGAATAACATCGACCGTGGTATTTTTTCTATTTATTTATTTAATCTTTTGCAGTTGAAAAAAGGAGAGGGCATCTTTCAGGCGGCAGGTGTGCCACATGCATATCTGGAAGGGCAGAATGTAGAGATCATGGCCAATTCAGACAATGTACTCCGTGGCGGACTCACCACCAAGCATATTGATGTGGCAGAACTGATGAAGCATGTAAAATGCGAAGCCACCATTCCGCAAATAATTACTTGTGAACTTAATGAAGAAGGAGAGAAGACCTATAATACATCAGTACCTGATTTTACACTCAGTGTTTTTGAAATGGAAAAAGGTGATGTCGCTTCTTTTAATCCAACCACAACAGAAATAGTTTTACTTACCGAAGGTATTGTAGAAGCAGATGATGATGATACCACTATTAAGTTACAAGCCGGCACACCTTCAGCTGTTGTATTTCCTGGTGCCACTGTTTTCCTTGCCGCAGCGGCTAAATCCGTTGTATTCAGGGCTTCAGCAAGTATCCACAATCGTTGATAAAAGGAAAGGCTGTTTGCCTCAATTAAGTTATTTTTGCAGCATAT
>JBBSJN010000375.1:0-1671 GCA_038257235.1 Chitinophagales bacterium | reverse complement strand
GGCAATTATGAAGAACGGTTAGCGATAGCAATAAAAGCTGTAGATGATTTGCTGTCGTGGGATTCTAAAGAGTTATAGCTAAGGCGATATTCCTATTAATTTTTGTATATCCGGATCCAACTGAAGATTATTCATTTGCTGCATGATTCTTCTTGACCGGCCTGCAACAAATGCTGAAGCAGGTTTTACTTTATATCTTTTAGGACTAGGTAAACAAGCCGCAATTAAAGCCGCTTCCTGCCTTGTTAAGTTTTTTGCAGATTTATCAAAGTATTTATTTGCAGCCATTTCAATTCCGAAAATACCTTCGCCCATTTCAATCACATTGAGGTACACATGAAGAATTCTTTTCTTGCCCCAAACCAGTTCAATCATAAATGTAAAATAAGATTCAAGTCCTTTACGAATCCAGCTTCTTCCTTGCCATAAAAAAACATTTTTTGCTACCTGCTGACTAATGGTGCTGCCACCTCTTATCCGTCCCGGTTTTTTTTCATTATACTTCATTGCCTTTTTTATGCTCTTCCAGTCAAAGCCGCTATGGTCTGTAAAAAGCTGATCTTCTGCAGCAATAACCGCCAGCTTTGCATTGGGTGAAATTGAGTTGCGTCTCACATAATCTCTTTTTAAACCATGTCCGCCAATCCAACTTACTAATTGGGTAATGGTAATTGGAGGGTTCACCCATTTTAATAGTATGATATAGAAAAACTGGAAGATGAAAATCCAAAGAAAGATGCGTTTGGTCCATCTCCAAAGTTTGCGGGGGAATGTTTCCTTTTTTATATTTTTCCTTTTAGAGTCGTTTGCCATAAACCATCAGTCCCCAAATTAATACAATACCAAATACAATCAGTATTACACCATTGATACGATTAAGAATATGAATGTTGTGCGGCGTAAGCCTGTTTCTTATTTTTCCTGCCAGCATTACTTTTAATGTATCTGCACTAAACATAAATAATAAACAAGTGGTAAAGATGATGATCCGGTCGTTAATAGTATGGGTAATTACTGCTGTAGAAGTGGTGATCCAGAAAATGAAAACACCAGGATTTAAACTATTCATAAAAAACCCGGAAACAAATATTCTTGCAAAATCCCTTTTCCTGAATTTAAACACCTGTTTACCTTCTTCGTTCACCTTTACTTTTTTGAAGAACAGGAAATAAACACCCATTGTTATTAAAAAAGCAGAGCCTGCGATTCCAACTTCGGTTTTATAAGTTTGAATACTATCAAAGAATTGGGTAAACACATTGCTGATAAGAACTAATGTAATATCGCTTAAGAAAACTCCAAATACAAAAGCAAATCCACCTCTGTATCCGTTATTCAAACTCTGTTTAATAATGGAAAACAAAACGGGTCCTACTGCAATACTGAGCAGCAACCCAAATCCGAGGCCTTTTAATACGGCTTCAATCATACTTACAAAGTACAAAACAATTTTGTACTGCTTTTTTTTACAAACAACCTTCTTTCAGATATTTTTCCCATTCTTTCAGCATTTTCCCTTTCATTACCCGCGGAAATTTATGCTGGCTTCCTATTTTCCCTTTCAGTTTCATAAACTTCATAAATTGATCTTCTGATAACACTTCAATAAACACCTCTTTTAAAGCACTATCCCTTTCTGTTGCATAGTCATCATTCAGCTTGCGGAGATTT
>JBBSJN010000374.1:0-1750 GCA_038257235.1 Chitinophagales bacterium | reverse complement strand
GCTGATCCTACTGATTATAAATATTGTTCTGCCAGCTACTATGAAAAGAATGAAAGGCAGTTTGTCTTTTTGAAAGACTTATATGATGAGTTTTAAATTTGGTTCGTGGAGACACGAACCATGGCGTAGAAATTGAAGTATATTCATAATAATCCTTTAGCAGAACATTGGCAGTTGGTAGCTGATCCTACTGATTATAAATATTGTTCTGCCAGCTACTATGAAAAGAATGAAAGGCAGTTTGTCTTTTTGAAAGACTTATATGATGAGTTTTAAATTTGGTTCGTGGAGACACGAACCATGGCGTAAGAGTAAATGAAAACCCAAAATAAAACCCGCAACATCAAGATATGTTGCGGGTTTCTTGTTATTGGTTGTAATAAATTAATTTGTTTTTATAACTTTTAATAGATCAACTTCAAATATCAGCATGGAGCCACCGGGTATAGGGCCATAATCATGGGCTCCATAACCAAGAGTGTAAGGAACATAGAATTTATACTTTGCACCTTCGCTCATTAGCTGCAAACCTTCTGTCCACCCTTTGATAACACCACCTAAGTTAAAAGTAATGGGTTCGCCACGTTTATACGAGTTGTCAAATTCAGTACCATCAAGCAAAGTGCCTTTGTAATTGCAAGTCACACTGTCTTGAGCTGTTGGTTTAACGCCTGTGCCTTCTGTAATCACTTCGTATTGTAATCCGCTGGCGGTGGTCATCACGCCGGGCTTTGTTTTATTTTTTCCAAGGAAAGTCATTCCGGAATCCATTCTAGGTTTTGATTTTTCTGTTTGTATCAGCGTCATGTAATTATTCATGCAGGCATTGGCAGCAGCATCATCCATTAATGGAGTTTTGCCCGACATGATATCATTAATTGCTTTAGATACCAACGTGGCATTTAACTTTTTAATGCCTTGCTGTTTATAGAAATTGGCTACACTTACGCCAACGGCATAACTTGCCGAGTCGTTTAAATTTTTTAGTATGGGTGCAATCGGTTTTGCAACTGGTTTTGTGGTTGGTTTTGTAGCTACAGGTTTAGTCTGGGCAAAAACTACTCCTGAAAGCAAGGAAAGGGATACGAATAAGGTTGTTTTTTTCATGTTTCTGTTTTTCGTTTTTAGGAGGTCAAAAATACAGGTTGAAATGCAAATACTACTGCCTTCAATCATTTAATTTTGGCCTCAAATTGTTATGTTTATGGAAGAACTTGTAATACCCATACAGGTAAGATGGTCTGATCTTGACCCTAATTTTCACCTGCGTCATTCAGTTTATTACGACTGGGGAGCTTTAAGCAGGGTTGCATATCTCAGCAAAGCTGGCCTTACATTACAGCGTATGCAGGAGGTGCAGATAGTCCCCATTCTTTTCCGGGAGGAATGTATTTTCAGGCGGGAAATAAGACTGGACGATGCTGTTACCATTGATGCCAAACTACTGAAAGCAAGAAGGGACTTTTCCCGATTCACTGTTCAGCATGAAATAAAGAAAAATCCGGAAACTGTAGCTGCCATACTTACGGTTGATGTTGCCTGGATGAGTGCTGTTACCCGTAAACTTGTCGTATTACCCGAAGAAGATACCAAACTATTGATGGAAGGGCCGTTTGCAGAAAATTTTCAATGGGACAATTGAACGGCGGAAGACTCCAGCATCATTATTTTCTCTGGAAAACGGATAGCATAATCTTTTACCAGATTTCTTGTAAAACTATTTTCTTTATACATCGTTAATTGCTCTTTC
>JBBSJN010000373.1:0-1848 GCA_038257235.1 Chitinophagales bacterium | reverse complement strand
TGGGTAGGAACAGATGATGGTAATGTGCAGTTAACAACCGATGGTGGAAAAACATGGACCAACTTCCGTGGGAAAATTCCGGGTATGCCTGCTGGTTGTTGGATACCGCAAATAAAAGCATCTAGGTTTAATGCCGGTGAGGCGTTTGTAGTTGCCAACGATTATCGCAGAGGCGATTTTAAACCCTATATTTTCCGCACTACGGATTTTGGAAAATCTTGGACAAGAATGATTGACGAAAAAAAAGTAACAGGCTATGCATTATGTATGATACAGGACCCTACAGAACCTAATTTGATTTTCGTTGGAACTGAGCAAGGCCTCTGGATAAGTTTTGACAATGGATCTTCCTTTCAGCAATGGAAAAATGATTATCCTTCTGTTTCTACGTATGATTTAGCAATTCAGGAAAGAGAAGCAGATCTTGCAATTGCCACATTCGGCAGAGCCATCTGGATTATGGACGACATCCGGCCATTAAGAAAATTGGCTGCTGAAAAAGGAATGCTAACAAAAAAACTAACTGTGTTTCCTGCTCCTGATGCTTACCAGGCACAATACCGTGCAGCAACTGGTTATGAGTGGAGCACAATGGGTTTGTATGATGCACCAAATAGAAACCGAGGTGCTGCCATTTCGTTATTTCTTAATGATACGAAAGACACTGCTGTCAAAAAAGCAAAAAATGATTCTGTAACCGTAAAAATTTATAACGATAAAAACGAAAACATCCGCAATCTGAAATGGAAAACAGAAGCTGGCTTCAACAGAGAATATTGGGGCATGGATGAAAAAGGATTTCGCCAGCCAGGCTCACCGAAACCAAAACCGGGAGCACCAGAGTCAAGAGGTTTTCCCGTATTACCCGGCCGATATAAAATTGTAGTTTCGTTGAATAAAGATTCAGATTCTACTTTTATAAATGTAAACGACGATCCAAGATTTGAAAACCGCAATGAGATTAAACTGGCGCAGCAAAAAATGTATGACCGTTTAAGAAAATCTGGCGACAAACTGACTGAAGGAATAGATCAGTTAACCGAAAGTGAAGAGCTCTGCAGCAAAATGATGGCGCAGTTAAAAGATGTAACAGGTAAAGATGCCGATTCATTAAGAAAATCTACCAAAGCCATGCAGGATAGTATTAAAGCCATTAAAGAATTCATAAGCGGCGAAACTTCCGACAAACAAGGAATAAACCGTGACCGTGGCCAGACGGTTATGAGAGCTTATCAAACAGCAGCACAGTATATTGGTTCTAAAAATGTAGCACCGGGTGCACAGGAAGAAAAATTAGTGATGATGGCAGAAGAAGATATTGACGAAGCCGTTAAAAGAATAAATAGCTTTTATGCAAACCAGTGGAAAGCCTACCGCCAGCAGGTAGAAAACACCAAGCTGAATTTGTTTAAAGATTATAAACCAATCAATTAGTTTTTAACTTTTATTAAAAGGGTTGCGAAAGGCAGCCCTTTTTTATTGCCCTACTTATAATATTTGTTTGTATAAATTTCTATTGATTATCAATATATTTTTATACAAGGAGTTGCGTATATTTATGAATAAGCTGCAACCCTGTTGGACGCCCTACGACTTCAAAGTTTACTACAAAAATTGTACAAAATGACTGACAAAAGCCAACAAATAAAAGAACTTATCAAACATAATGATGAATTGGAAAATTATTTTAGGAATACTATAATTCCTCAATTATTTGTGGATGGACAATTGAAGCTTCAAAAATTTACTCCTCCTGCAATGAAACAGTTTTCGCTATCTGCCAGCGATGTGGGAAGACATATAAAAGACATAAAAGATAACTTTCGTTTTCCTACTATTGTAGATGAT
>JBBSJN010000372.1:0-1856 GCA_038257235.1 Chitinophagales bacterium | reverse complement strand
ATCCCAAGGCGAATCACAGGAATTATTACTGGAAGAATTATTAAAAACAACTTTTCCGTTTGATGTTATTTCAGAAGTAGGAAAAGGTGTAAGAGGTGCTGACTGTATTCAAACCGTTCGGAATAATCTGGGCCAGGAATGTGGTAAAATTATTTTTGAAAGCAAACGGACAAAAGATTTTGCCAACGATTGGATAGAAAAGATAAAAGCAGATATGCGCAGCCAGGGTGCAGAAGTGGCAGTGATTGTAACGCAAGCATTACCCAAAGACCTTGATCGGTTTGGTGAAAAAGAAGGAGTATGGATCTGCAGCTTTGCAGAAGTAAAACCGATTGTACAAATGCTCCGGAATGGCATAATAAAATTATCGACAATTTTGAAAAGTCAGGATAACAAAGGTGATAAAATGCACTTGTTGTATGATTACTTGACCAGCCGTGAATTTGCCGGGCAATGGCAGGCAATACGGGAAGGATTTATGAGTATGAAACTTTCTATACAAAAAGAAAGAGATGCAATGGAAAGATTGTGGAAAGCAAGAGAGAAACAATTGGAGAAAGTTCTACTGAATGCTGCTCATGTAAGAGGTTCGATTGAAGGTATTTCAGGAACTGATGTTGATCTGAACCTGATTGAAGACGGAAATAGCGATGATGAAGAATAAAAAATGCCGCCTCAGTTGAGGCGGCAGAATATACCTGTAAAATTATTTAGCACTGTAAGGAAACTTCTTCGATGCGTTTCTCATCAATGCATTTACTAAATTATTAGCCGACGTACCCACAGAACCTGAAGCCTCGTAATCATATTTCCACAGCAAGTTCCCGGATTTTCCATCATGTATATTAATAGTTGTTTCTACCCTATTGGTGTTACCCCACACACCAAATACAACACCGACAGCCACAGCTGCTCCGTCAGACATTGGCTTATCCATATTTAACCGGTTTTGCAAAACCGCATCAACTCCCAGCAGTTTTGCCAATTCTGTTCTGTCTTTTGCTGCAAGCTCATTATAATTAACACCTGCTTGCTTCAGCAATGCATTGGTTCTTGTAACATCCTGAAAAGTTACCGTGTACTGAAATTTTTCTGAACGACGTAAAAACCAGCTATACATTTTATCCTGTACGGCAAGCCCGGTTTTTTCATTCATCTGCCCTAATTGCTCCGCACTCACTTTTTTAGATTCGTTGGGGCGAAGTGTTGTATTCACATCCGCTGGCAGTATGGCAACTGTTTTGTGCTTTGCGAATGCATTGTCAAAATCGGCAGATTTATAAATTTTTGGGCCACATGATTCTAAAAGAACAATAGCCAATGTCATGAATGTGAATAATTTTTTCATTTTATTTTTTTTGATTAGCAAATTAAATACTATTCCACTATCCAGGAAAGATATACGGGGGTGAATTGCAGATAATGAATTGTTAATTGTTGATTTGTTTTAGCGAATTGACAATTAATAATTCCTGAAGATGGCTGCAATGATAAAAGGTTAATGTGCTTTTTGAAATCAACAGCACCATATCCGTACCACTTAAACACGGATTCTTTGGCAGACCAAAACAAAGTCAATAGCTCTTCTTCTGGAAGGTGAAAATAAG
The DNA here is from genome assembly GCA_038257235.1 of Chitinophagales bacterium. Lineage (GTDB taxonomy): Bacteria > Bacteroidota > Bacteroidia > Chitinophagales > Chitinophagaceae > JJ008. The sequence goes on along the minus strand of JBBSJN010000372.1, from coordinate 249 downwards.
GAAGAAGATTTTTTTCTTCAACATTCAAAAATTTATCCGCAATAGCTTTTATTTTTTCAACCGGGATTTCAATGTCAATGCCTACCCTGCTTTCTCTGCTAACGATTGCCGCAGCATAATCACCACAATGAGATATTGAAAAATGATACTGCGCATCCGGCAAAAATGGCTTCCGGGTATCAGCAATTCGTATTAATTCGTAGGGGAAATCAGAGAAAAGGTATTGCAATAAAAAACGTCCGGCCAGGT
>JBBSJN010000371.1:0-1918 GCA_038257235.1 Chitinophagales bacterium | reverse complement strand
TACTTCTTTTAATGAGTTTAGATTCAGTTTTGTTACTTCAAGAAATAATTCCTTTGAATTGTATTTATGAATTGTATGTAAATGCTCCTTATAGTTGTGCATTGGAAAAGGCTTGTCATAGATGCGAATTTTCTTCTTAGTGAAATAGTAAATTTTATATGTACGCCCTTCTTTTGAATTTTCAAAGATTGTTAGCTTAAAGTTTAATATTTCGACAGTCTCGTTGTTATTAGTCGAACTGACTTGTGCAAATGAATTGCTGTTGAGTAAAAGTGAAATACAAAAGAATAATACAGTTTTCATAGAAGTATGTGACTATTAAAGTGAATTGTGTCAACCGTTATGGTTGTGCCGTTGTTTAATTTTTGTCTGACTGTAACTGACCGAAAGTTGTCCAGCGGCATAGCCTACAACGTTCGGGTATTGCTGCAGGCAGGGAATTCATTGCTCGTCCTTTAGCTTTGCTTCTTTAATTATTTAAAGATATTATTACTATTACTACTTTTCTTTTTTTGTTACTTTTTTTCTTTTACAATCCACATTAATTTGTGAATAAACCTAACCACCGGCAGTGGCGCATTATTTGTTTGTCAGGGTTTGTGACCCATGGCTGGATACAATCCACTGCCGGTTTTTTCCCTTAGTGTCTCTATAGCAATTAGGGTTTAATACCCATTATTAAGGACTAAGACGATGGGGCAAAAATGGTTAGATTATTTTCAAATTTAAAACATAAAAAATGAAACAACTAACCAGAAAAAACTACCTGGGTATTGATGTATCTAAACCTTGGTTCGATGTATCGCTTATGGTAGTAACAGATCATGTAAAACAACCCATCGTTACCGAGCGGTTTGATAATACGAGTGCTGGTCTAAAATCATTTAAAGCCTGGTTGAAGTCAGCTAAGGTAACCTTGGATGCAGAGAGTCTACTCGTTATTGAAAACACAGGTGTCTATCACCGGGCGCTATGGAGCTTTTGCAGCAAGTACAATTTACCCATTCACATTGGTAATGCCGCACACATTAAATGGAGCCTTGGCATCACTCGTGGCAAGAGCGATGTGATTGATTCTGTTCGGTTGTGCCAGTACTGCTGCAAGCAAAGTGATGAGCTAAAAGCCACGCCAGCACTAAATCCTGTGTTTATGAAACTAAAAGACCTGATGAGTTCCCGTACCAGGTTGGTTACCCAGTTGCACAGCACAAAAAATTATCTTAAAGAGTTGCAATGCGGTAACGATAAAATACTATTGGCAACACTGGAGAAAGCGCATAAAGCTGCCATTGAAGGAATCAAAAAAAGTATTACACTGATAGAAAGCCTGATAGAAAAAATTATTCAGGAAGACCCGCAGATTTACAAAAATTATCTGCTAATAAAATCAGTGCCAGGTATCGGACATTTAACAGCGGTGTATATCATTTGCTGCACCAACAATTTTGCTGCAAAAGTTACGGGCAAACAACTGGCAAGTTATGCCGGCGTAGTTCCTTTTGAGCACAGCAGTGGCATTAGTATAAAAGGGCGCAACAGGGTACATAAAATGGCTAATAAAGATCTCAAAAAAATGCTGCACCTATGTGCCCTCACTGCCATTAAATATTATCCTGAATTTAAACAGTACTTCGATCGGAAAAAAGCTGAAGGTAAAAATGGAATGTTAGTACTAAATGCTATCAGAAATAAATTAGTGCTTAGAGTGGTGGCAGTTGTCAATAAGCAACAACCATATGTGGATAACCAATCAATAGCAGCATAAAAAAGACTAAATATTTATTTGTTTTTTCCATAGCAATCCAGCCCGGAACTACTGCCCAAATGAAAATATAAAATTGAAGTTAACAACAAAAGCTGATAGATATTCGTCTGCCGGATATTAGCTGATAGCGATATGCTGATGAGTTTTTATTTG
>JBBSJN010000370.1:0-1919 GCA_038257235.1 Chitinophagales bacterium | reverse complement strand
TGTTTGTAAGTACATGAAAGCCTCCATAGCGGTATGGACATAATGAACGCTTTCAACGCCGGTTTGCGTGAAAGCATCCGACAAAATCTCCACGTCGTCTATATCATCGTCTACAATTAAAATCTTGCAATTAGGCATCCGAGCATTTTATACTAGCATAACAATTTTGTTTCCATTTATTTTTTTTTATATGTTCCGTATACAGTGGAGGTGCCTTGAATCGAACATTTATTGTAGCGCAAATAAATGCTTAAGGTAAAAAGAACAGAACGGGCAATAACGTGAGGATTTTCCGACAACAGTTACTCAAAGAGGCATAAGATGCTGGTGCGGAGTTGAGCAGATAAGAGAATCTGTAAATGTAAAGCTTGCTTTGAAAAAGCAAACTGTTTTATAAACATTTCATAATAAGAAGATCTAAAAACGATTTAGGAAGAATCTTTCTGGCTATGTATTGCTATTCCCCAATGATTGGGTCTTCTGTTCAAAAGAAATTATCCAAAGCTTTTAAGCTTATAGGTTTTTCCCAAATAGTAAGCTTTGCCCCATCAAGTTCAGCCGGCATTGTTGGCCTGAAAGCACTGATCAAATGATATTGTATGTTTGGGTAGTTGCTATACATATCAGGAAGTTTATCCCATCCTAAGCCGTCAGGTAAGTTATAATCAATAAAAAGATAATCAGGAACTATCTGGTCAAGTCGGTTCATTCCATCGGCAAGTGTATGAGCAATGTAAACTTCATAGTTCTTACGGAGAAAGTAGGCCTTCATTAATAAACACAGGTCTACCTCGTCATCAATGACTAAAACTTTTTTTCTTGGGCTCATGGTGTAAGTATGTTATGGGGAAAAACCCCACATTACTATTAAGAAAAATCCGTGCAAAAAAACCAATTATTATTTAAATAGCATTAATAAACTTCCTTGTAGAGTTTTTTACTCAGGAATTTAAAAGCATAAAGGATTAGTTCTATATAAGGTTTGGTACGATTATTTACAACATAAAGGAAAGTTATTCACTAATCTTAAATATTAAGTCATGAGCACGAAATCAAAAGTTATTCTTGGACTAGTAGGCGCTGCTGCGGCAGGTGTCGTTGTAGGTTTACTTCTCGCTCCTGAAAAAGGAACAGATATGAGACAAAAAATTACGAGAACTGCTGGCGATTGGGGTAGTCAGTTAACTGATTTATTTACCAATGCAAAAGAAGAACTTGCTAATTTAAAAAATAAAGGTTCTAAAGTGGCCAATGATGCAGCCAGCAGGTATTCAAATACTACGGAAAACTTCAGCTAATTTAGAATGCAGGTCTTAAGTAAGGCCTGCATTTTTTTATTTTTTTGTAAATGTTCTGAACTTATGGAGCCATTAAAAACGAACGTCACTCATCTTAAAGATCATGTTACAGAATATGTAAAAACGTATGGGGAGCTGGCTAAAGCAAAAGTTACCAAAGGGGCTTCCAATGCGGCTGCCGGTGCCGCCATTGGTATAGTAAGCTTTGTTTTAGTTTTTTTCTTTATGATTTTTCTGTTTGTAGGCCTGGCTTTGTGGGTAGGAGCATTAGTTGAAAGTACAGCAGGAGGTTTCTTTATTGTTGCAGGATTTTTTCTGCTTCTGATTGCACTGATTTTTGTTTTACGCAAAAAGGTAATAGTGCCACTTATTCGCAATTCCATTATTAGCAAGGTATATGAGTAGCATTAAAACATACGAAGATTTAGAAGCAGAGGAAAAAAGATTACAAGCACTTCTTTATTCTCATAAGGAATCTATGATTGACAGCTTTGCTGCAACCAAAGCAAGTTTGAATCCTTTCAAATCGGCAATAGATACTGCAAAGAGCTTGTTTACCAGGGGCAAAACAAATCCATTAATGGAATTTGGAGTTGACTTTGGCGTAGATGTTTTTTTCCG
>JBBSJN010000369.1:0-1921 GCA_038257235.1 Chitinophagales bacterium | reverse complement strand
TTTATAGAAGGAGGGTTCAACATTTTTGGCGGATCAATAGTCGAATCAATCTCGTCAAAATAGTTAATAGCTTTCATGGCAATCATGGCATTGGAATAAGTATATTTTGAAGTAAAATATCCAACCATCTCCTGCATACTGAAATGCTCCAGTAAAAAATATATATCTATAAAATCTTTCAGCCTTTTGCCACTTTGAATAATAGCATGGAACTTCATAGCAGCAATATCTTCTTTGCTTAAAAACGTAATGCCTTCTTCCGTTTCAGGTTGTTTTAGCAATGGATAATTATGACGGATGAAGTCTGTTTTGATGTTATTTACAACGGCAAGTACAGTTCCTTTTCTAGCCAATGTTAGTGAATAATTGAACTTGTTACTCAATGTCGCTTCAATATCTGCTGCCTCAAATTCTTCTTTTGTAAATAGATCTATATCTATTGAGTTGCGATGGCCTAATTGCAAGGCAAGTGCAGTGCTGCCAACCAAATAAAATTTTTTTAATTCAGGAATGTTTTGTAACTGCTGAATTAGTGTAATAGTGGCTGGGTCAATTATAAATGGGTCTTTATGCAGCATGTAAAAAACCAGAGTTGAGGAAGAATTTTGAAAAATCTTTATCTCTTTTATCTAACTGGGCACTCCACTCAATTGTTTCAAGTATCTGTTTTCTTGAATAAAGCCCTACCATTTCTCTCCACTCTTCCAGATTGCCTCTTTCTAATACCCGTTCTATAACAATCTTATACGATTTTACGTAATTAAAAGTCTCCAAATCATATTCCCACAGCAGGGTGGTATTTATAATATGTGGTCTTTCTTTCTTCATTTTTTGCTAGGTAAATATAACAATTTCAGCGCCGAAATCCTGTTAAAAATTGCTGTTTTTTAGAGGAGGAATGAAGTTTTTCTAAGAAAGAAATAAGTACCATCACAACTTTTCCAGCATCTCCACCACTTTTTCTCTCTTTAGAATCACATAGCCGATACGGTCTTCGCTGATACCTTCTTTTAACTGGTAACTGAATTCTAATTGTTCATTATTCACATTCGTTTCAAAATAACGGAAAGAAAGGTTAGGGTATTCTTTCAGGTCTTCTCCTATTTCATATAAGTGGGTGGAGAGTATGAACAATGAGTTTTTTATTTTCATCAATCCTTTAATCACCGTAAGCGAACACTTCATAGCATCCTGCACATTGGTGCCTTTGAATAATTCATCGATTAGCACCAGCCATTTCTTACCATTGTTTATTTTTTCAATGGTGTTTTTTATCCGTTGTACTTCATTAAAGAAAAAGCTTTCGCCTTTGGCGATGTTATCAACAACATTGATATTACTTAGCAAGCCATCAAACAAGGTGAGCTTCATTTTTTGTGCAGGCACACCCATGCCTAAATGTGCCAAAAAAACTGCGGAGCCAACTGCTTTTATCAATGTACTCTTGCCAGCCATATTGGCTCCGGTAAGAAAAAGAAAATTATGCTCGGGGTTCATTTGCAGATCGTAAGGAACAGGCTCTGGCAATAAAATATGATACAATCCTTTTGCATCCACCAGTGGTGTTTGCTGTTCTGTAAATTCTGGAAATGATAAGTTATAGGTTTTTACTGCCACTGCCATAGAGTACCATGCATCCAGGCGGCTGAAGATTTCTATCATCTCCAGTGTGTTTGTTTTAAAACGGCCACGAAGATGATAGGCGAAGTATAGATTCTGACCGACGGAGAATTTATCTCCATGCGCTGTTTCAGACAGTCTCTCTAATGGTGGTTGTTTTAGTAGTCCGTTTATGCGGTCAATGTATAATTGAATAGTAGCGGGAAGGTTAAGGTCATTAAGTAACTCTGCAATCTTTTTAATACCTCTGTAAAAGTCTGCAAAATGCGTCATAGAATATTTTACCATGGCGTAGTCTTCG
>JBBSJN010000368.1:0-1926 GCA_038257235.1 Chitinophagales bacterium | reverse complement strand
TCAAAAACTTTTGAATAAAAATTTTCCAACTCATCTCCCATTACTCCTTCCCTAAGATCACCCATTTCCACCATGATAATGATCTTGTGAAGTTTCTTTTGCTTTTTTGCTTCTTTACTTAAAAGTTTAATAGTGGCAAATTCTGTATTAAAACTTACATCAGCATACTTAACCGCATTGGCAATGCTTCTTTTAGGAACAGGCTTAATATAAACTGTTTGTATATCATCTGCCACTTGTTTTACGGCTCTCAGGTTGGTAATTCTTGTATCATGCATTTCCCGAATACCAAGATCATAAAGCTCCTGTATAAAAAGTTTATTGCCGCATAACAATTTAGAAACAACGCCCCATTCTATCTCATTCTTCATGAACAGTTGATTCAAAAAGTGATAATTGTGCTTAAGTTTTTGTTTGTATAATTTTAAAAAGGCCATTTTTTTTTAGTCAACTATAATTCTCGGTATATCGTTCGGCAATCTTGTCAGCATTTCATAATTCAGCTGATCGCTAAGTTCACTGAACGAAACAACACTTACTGATTTATTTTTTTGCGTACCAATCAGTACCACCTCATCTCCCTTTTCTACACCATCAATATTTGTTATATCCACCGTTACTGCATTCATATTTACAATGCCGGTAACGATTGCTTCACATCCCCTTATCAGCACTTTTCCGGTGTTGCTAAGGTTGCGACTATAACCGTGTGAATAGCCAACAGGTACTACTGCTACCTTCATGTCACGATGAGCAAGGAAAGAAGTGCTGTAACCAACAAATTCGCCTTTCTTCACAGATTTCACACTCATCACTTTGCTTTTCCAGGTAATCAGTCGCTTCAATATTTTGTTATTTTTTTCCTTATCACCATTGTATCTAATAAATGTTTCATCATTAGGCCAAAATCCATATTGCATAATACCAACTCTTACCATGTTACCAATAGTTTCGGGATAATTAATAACTGCTGCTGAACAAGCGGCATGTTTATACACAGGCGACAATCCCGTTCTGCCTACTGTTAATAATAATTTATAAAACTTCCCGATCTGTTGTGACACCCGGAAATTGTTAGCCATACTTTCAGCACCTGCAAAATGTGTGCAGACACCTTTTACTTCAAAATATTCTTTATGCTTATTAATAAGCTCACCAGCTATTTCAATTTCTTTTTCTTCAAAACCTGTTCTGTGCATACCTGTTTCCAGTTCAAGATGAATTTTTGCTTTCTTTTTTACTTTCTTTGCAGATTTTAATGCAGTCGTCAGTCTGCTTTGATCAAAAATGCAAAATTCTATTCCGTTATTGATAGCCCATTCAATAGCCTCTCCTTCCACCATTCCCATAATGTACAGTTGCGGAGATTTCTTAATGCTCTTCACAATATGATATGCTTCGTCTGCTGAGTATACTCCAAAGTATTGCTGTTCACATTCCATTGCCAGCTTTACATATTCTACTAACCCATGACCATAAGCATTGCCTTTTACCACACTGCAGAATTTTACATGTGCCCCTGTTTTTTGTTTTAAAAACTTCAGGTTAGTCTGCAATGCTGATTTACTTATTTCGATGACTGATGACTCAAACATTATTATTCATTACAAGTTTAGTAATTGTAAAAAACATATTTACACCTGTTTCTATAATTTCATCCGGGAAATCATAGTCTGGATTATGCAAGGCCGGATGGTTTTCACCAGCGCCTATTCCAAACATACATCCCTTATACGTTGAAGTAAAAAAACCAAAATCCTCACCCCACTTAAAAGGGTGTTTTCTTTCTTCCAGCAAATAATGTAATGCAGACGCAGCTTGCCTTACAAAATTAACAGCTTCTTTATTGTTATTGTTAGCAAAAAAAGTTTGCACAAATTCATGCTGCACTTCTAACTTATGTTTTGCTGCGATCATTTTTATTTT
>JBBSJN010000367.1:0-1935 GCA_038257235.1 Chitinophagales bacterium | reverse complement strand
GTTTTCAGTTGGAATTTTCTTTCCCTGCAAACCAATCAAAACAAGTTTGTGATCTTTATTCCAGGGAGCATCTGCAATTTCTGTATTGATAGAAAACGGATCATTGTTAGTGGGTTGCGGATATTCATATTTAAAGTAATTCACCATTTCTTCAATCCTTACAGCACCGGCCGGAGGCAATTGTCCCTGGTTTAAAAAACGGCGAACATTACTGTATGATGCTGCATCTACATCAATAGAAAAAGTAGATAGCGGATTGTCGTTTACTTTCAGAAACTGATTCTCTGTTATCTTATCATAGCCTTCCCGATTAAAATCTATATACCCATCATCTTTACTTTTATAGTCATAATAAACTTGATCACTTTGAACATAAATGCCTGGAGCAGCACCGGGCAATCCACGACTGCCATAAACCTGACTAGTATTTCCCAGTGTTCTTTTCTGCATTGCCTGTCCGTTGGCTGTAACAACTACTTCCTGTAAATGCTTTTCATTTGCTTTAAGTATAATATCAATAACAGCTTTTCCACTTACTTTCATCTCAACTGTCTGATAGCCCAACGTAGAAAAGATCAATGAACCGGTTGAAGAAGAAATGGTAATGTTATACTTTCCAGCTGCATCCGTAAATGTTCCTTGATTGGTTCCTTTATATTTAATATTAACCGATGAAAGAGGGTTACCACTTTCATCGGTTACTGTTCCGGAAACCGTGTGAGACTTGACGGGACGGAATGCCAGCATTATTAAAACAACAGGCATTATTAATAGAAGTATTTTTTTCATAAAAGAAGTATTTACATACCCAGATGCGGGTATTTAGGGGATTGCATAAGACCTCTGCAAATAAATCTGATGAGTAGAATTACGGGACGATGAAGTGAGTGACACAACAGTCGATGCCATATGCACTTAAGCTGGCAACATAAATAATTATTCTGTAATTTTAGACCGTTGTCATTTTTAAAGAACATATCTCTCTCGCCAGAGGCGAGATCACTATCCGACAAAGAGCTGGTTGCTCTTTATAAGGAATCTGGTGATATGGCCGTACTCGGGGAATTGTATCAGCGATACATGGAGCTGGTGTATGGTGTGTGCCTTAAATATTATAAGGAACCGGAAACTGCGAAAGACAGTGTGATGCAGATATTTGAGGAACTGGTACTAAAATTGAGAAAGCATGATGTGGAGAATTTTAAACCCTGGCTGCACCAGGTGGCCAAGAACCACTGCCTGATGCAACTTCGGACTCCTAAAAACATGAAAACAGTAGAGTTTAAATATGAACTTGTGCAATCGGAAGACAATGTGCATCTGAATGGTGTGCTGGAAAAAGAGGAAAATTTCAAGAAGCTGGAATACTGCCTCGGCACTTTGACAAATGAGCAACGGGAAGCTGTAAAACTATTTTACCTGGAAGAAAAATGCTATAATGAAATAGTGGAAATAACCGGACAGGAATGGAACCAGGTGAGAAGTTTTATACAAAACGGACGAAGGAATTTGAAACTTTGTATGGAGAATGAAAAATTGAGAGTTGACAATAGACAATAAGCAATAAGCAATTGACAAATTAAACATGAGGATTCTATTAATAAATGGCTACAGATAATAACATAAATAATTTTACTGCTACTGATATTGAAAAATATCACAAGGGCTTGCTTTCTGCAAAAGAAATGCATGACCTGGAAAAGGCTGCGATGGATGATCCTTTTCTTGCTGATGCAATGGAAGTTTATGCTGTTGCCGGCGTAAAGGTGGCTGCTGATATGGCTGAACTGAAAGAAAGGCTTGCCCAAAAAACAGAGAGTGCCAAAATAATTCCTTTACACACTAATGAACGAAAAAATAATTTCCGCCTGCTGAAAGTGGCAGCCATGCTTGTGTTTGTGGCCGGTGCTGCTTTTGCAGTTTATCAATTTGGAT
>JBBSJN010000366.1:0-1957 GCA_038257235.1 Chitinophagales bacterium | reverse complement strand
GCTTCGCAACTACAGCATCAATGAATTGACCAGCGAAAGTGTGTACGAATGTGCCCTGCAGGGAGATACTATCGCAAATGAAATTTTTGAATTCACCGGTCAGATTCTTGGTGAATCGTTGGCAAATTTTATTATGTTCTCGTCCCCCGAAGCAATTGTGTTGTTTGGCGGCCTTACCAAAGCCGGCGACCTCTTGTTGAAACCCACCCGCCGTCACATGGAAGCCAACTTACTTCCCATTTTTCAAAATAAAGTAAAATTGTTGTACAGCCAATTGAAAGAAGCAGATGCAGCTATACTCGGTGCCAGCGCATTGGTAGATCCTTCCTGATAGCCACTCACCTGCCTCCAAAACGGCACCTACATTGCCTATATGCAAAAGTTGCTGTGGCACAACGATAGTAAAAACACCCTGCGCTATCCGCATGTAACTAACCGGGATGCCAGTAAGGTAGAAAGTCCGCTGGACAAAATAATGCGAAAAAAGGGGTTGTAAAAACCTGCGTATTTTCAATTTTTTTGAACGTGGGTATGTAAAAAGCGCAGGTTTTAAAACCTGCGCTTTTTAAGTGTTCTTTTCTGAATATTTTTAAATATCAAACTTGTAGGTGCGATTTGCGAATTTGGGAGGGGCTACAACCTGTGTTTATCTATGAGTTAGCAGCGAGTGCAAAGGAACTTCTGACTTCTAAGATTAATACGTATATTTGCTCTATTAAATGCACGTGTTATGACAACGAAATTAACTTTGACAATTGAGGAAAAAGTTATTAGCTCTGCTAAAAAATATGCTCAAAAAAAAGGGAAAAGCTTATCTAACTTAGTTGAAAATTATTTAAAGTCCATTAGTTCGAAAGAAACTGATCTGAATACTCTTTCTCCCAAGGTGGTAAAATTAATGGGAGTGATTAAACTTTCACCAGATTTCAATTACAAAACAGAGTTAGGTAATTCTTTATCTAAAAAGTATAAAAAATGAAAATTATCTTTTTAGACACTAATATAATAATTGATTTTCTTGCAGACAGGCGACCATTTTCTCTTACGGCGGCAGAAATTTTTAATGCTTCGTTATCAGGCAATGTGAAAATTTTTGTTTCTTCCGTTTCATATAATAACATCTATTATATTTTACGTCAATCTTTATCCCATAGTGAAACAATTAGACTTTTAAATGAATTATCCGAAATGACTGAGATTGTCAATGTAACAAAAGCTATCATTAAGAAATCACTAAAATCAGACTTTAAAGATTTTGAGGATGCCATTCAATATAATTGTGCCCTAACCATCAATAAAGTAGATTTCATCGTAACTCGTGATAGTAAGGACTTCAAGAAAAGTACACTGCCTGTAATGAATCCACAGGAAGCAATTAGCATTATAAACAGCACCCGCAGCTCACAAAAGTATTTGCAAAAGCAGGGCTGCACGTTGTTATCTTCGGCTGTAGTTCTCTATCAGCCTCGGTTTCGGCTGGACGTTAGTAATTTGGCTTTTAGTTGTTAACTTCAACCTTATACTTTCAATTGGGCATTTGTACCGGGCAGACGATCAATGAATTCCATGCCTTCACATACTCAACGTTAGGCAACATTTAAGAGAAACAGAATGTCGAAATTAAAAGAAATTAGAGAACAACTTAATTTAACTCAGGAAGAACTTTCTGAGGAATCAAGCATCTCTATCAGAACAATACAACGAATTGAAGCAGGAACGGAGCCCAAAGGACAAACACTCAAAATATTATCTAAGTCATTAGGATTAAATGAAAATGAATTGCTTGGAAAACCAGAAATTCAAGACGAATTTAACTTCCCCTTAATTAAGCTTATCAATCTTTCTTCATTGTTCTTTACTATAATTCCACCCGTAAATATTTTTCTTCCTTTGACTCTTATGTTTGTCAAAAAGCAGTTTAATCCTTTTACAAAACAAATTGTTTCCATTCAGATAT
>JBBSJN010000365.1:0-2073 GCA_038257235.1 Chitinophagales bacterium | reverse complement strand
TTTTTTAGTACTGCGTGGAATTAAAACATTGGGTGTAAGAATGAAAGCTCATTGTGAAAATGGTAAACTCATTGCGAACTGGTTACAAAACAACCCAAAAGTTGCAAAAGTATATTGGCCAGGTTTTGAAAACCATCCCGGGCATACTGTTGCTAAAAAGCAAATGAGTGATTTTGGTGGTATGATTTCTTTTGAATTAAAGAATGATAGTGTGGAAGAAGCTAATAGAGTTTTATCATCAACACATTTATTTTCATTGGCCGAAAGCCTTGGTGGTGTCGAGTCGTTAATCAACCATCCTGCAAGTATGACCCATGCCTCTATTCCAAGAGAAGAAAGAATTAAAAACGGATTAAATGATTCGTTGATAAGACTGAGTGTAGGAATTGAGGATGCTGAAGATCTGATTGAAGATTTGAATAAAGCAATTGGCTGAAGCCAAAAATAAAAATAATTCAAGCGTCATGGTAATTCCCATGGCGCATTTTTTATACAATTCATCCACTCATTTACCCCAATTTTATTTTATTCGACTGTTTCCGGTAGTGGAAATATTTACACAATTAATCTGATGGCTGATGAAGCAGTGACATATATAAGTGGAAGCGGAAACACAGAGATAACAGCTAATAATCAACTAAAAGTAACGATTGCCGGAAGTGGTAATGTTTATTATCGTGGCACACCAGTTATTACCACAACTATTGCCGGAAGCGGTGCGGTAATCCCAAAATAATTTACCGGCTAAGCAACTGTGATTCAGAACAAACCATGGTTGTTCATTTATTTTTTTCATACTGGCATAAAATTGGCAATACCAAGATTGAAGAAAGTATTAAATAAATCAGATCACCTTAAAACCAATTTTATGTTATATATCATCGCAGTTATTCTGATTATCGGTTGGCTTCTTGGCTTTTTTGTTTTTTCAGCAGGCGGACTTATTCATGTTCTTTTAGTAATTGCAATTATCGTTATTTTGCTACGGATCATTCAGGGAAGAAATCCTGTATGACGATAATTGCTAATGACAGGAACGAACTCTTTTACAGACTTTTTAAACAGGAAGGTTGAATTATATAATCAACCTTCCTTTATTATACATGATCCTGTTTGTATTCCTCATCTTTTTATAAGAAAAGGAGATATTGAAATTGCAGGTTTCTTTGCAGCCATCTTTGCATGGGGAAATCGTTCTACAATTATTCAGAAGTCAAAAGAGCTGATGCAACTGATGGATAATAAACCTTATGATTTTTGTCTGCATCACAGTGAGAAAGATTTAAAATCAGTTTCAGCATTTAAACACCGCACTTTTAATACAACTGATCTGCTTTACTTTATTGAGTTTTTAAAATTTCATTATTCAAAACACAAGAGCCTGGAAACTGCTTTCACTATGCATGGCGACACTGTTGAGGAAATGCTGACGGGGTTTCATCATTATTTTTTTTCTTTAGAACATATTCCTGATAGAACAAAAAAACATATTGCCACACCTGAAAGAAACTCAAGTTGCAAACGATTAAATATGTTCTTGCGTTGGATGGTGCGGCAGGATGATAAAGGAGTTGACTTTGGTATCTGGAAAAATATTTCACCTTCTCAACTGATCTGTCCGATTGATGTACATGTATCCAGAGTTGCCAAACGACTAAACATTCTTACCCGTAAACAAACAGATTGGCAGGCTGCTATTGAATTAACTCAATACTTACGAACTTTGGATAGCAACGATCCGGCAAAATATGATTTTGCTTTGTTTGGGTTGGGAGTAATGGAAAATATTAAAACTAACAATGACCTCCGTAAACACAGATTTAATTCCTGAAATCAATATTTCGCTTGGTTTGCATCTTGCAGAATCATTAAATTATGATGAATTGCAAACAAAACTGGCTGCTGAAATTAATAATCTCATAAACCATGAATTTGAAAAACTGATTTTCTACCTCTACCGGATTGATGTGCATGAAGATAAAATGAGAACATTGCTCGAAAAAAATAATGGAGAGAATGCCGCAGTGCTTATCGCTGATTTAATTATTGAAAGACAACTCCAAAAAATAAAAT
>JBBSJN010000364.1:0-2088 GCA_038257235.1 Chitinophagales bacterium | reverse complement strand
TAGCCCGGGATGGAAGAGAGGGTTTTGAAATAGCCTGCCAGTTAATTCCCAACCTGGTTATTACAGATGTAATGATGCCATTTGTAGATGGCTTTGAAATGTGCAGGCAATTACGTGATGATGAACGCACCAGTCATGTTCCCATCATAATGCTTACTGCTAAAGCCGATATGGAAAGTAAAATAGAAGGATTTCAGCAAGGCGCAGATGCGTACCTTGAAAAACCATTTAACCGGGAGGAACTGCTGATAAGAATTAAAAAACTGTTGGAAATGCGGCAAAGCCTGCAACATTATTATCGGAAAAAAGCTGGATTAGATACTATAATATTACCGGTAGAAGTAATTATAGAAGGAGTAATTAATGATACTGAAATGGAAGATGAGTTTGTAAGAAAAATCAGGAATGTTATTGAGGATAATGTAACCGAAGCAAGTTTTTCGGTTGAGCAATTGTGCAAGCTTGTATTTATGAGTCACTCACAACTACATCGCAAATTGGAGGCATTAACCGGGTGCCCGCCCAATAAATTCATTCGCATTATCAGGCTAAACAAAGCCAAAGCATTATTAGAAAACACTTCTAACAGTATTGCATCTATTGCCACGGATTGCGGCTTTAGTGACCCGGGATATTTTGCACGGGTATTTAAACAAGAATACAAGGTAACGCCACAAGAATGGAGAATCAGTAATTAATGTTGTTAGATTGAAAACAAATAAATATTGCTGCAAGCCGTGAGGGATTGGTAATTTGTATTTTCATATAGCCAGGATTAAATGATAAATTATTTAATTGCTCCCATGCCGCCGATGATCAGCCAACCCTTATCTGTTTTCTTCCAGGTGTGTATGATCTTGATGTTGCTCTTTTTTATTATTGCTCCTTTCTTATTAGTCCATTGCTGCGCTACATCATAGAAAGCGATCACAATATCTCCGAACACATTTTCCACCTTGCGGGTGAGTTCGTAATTATAGTCGCCTATATTTTCCTTATACATTTCCGTGAGCCAATCAGTAATATGTGCTTTATTGCCCACGGTATTATTGCTGGGATATCCTAAAAAGTTATCATCCCACAAACTGACATAAGATTGGATGTCTTTTTCCTTTACATATTTCCAGTAGTCTGATTCCTTCTGCCAGATTTCATTTTTTACTGCTTCAACGGAAGTTGCTGCATTTGCATCATTCACTTCTATCCAATATCCGTCCGGGTCCTGAAAATAAATTTGTTTTACTCCATCAGCTCTTGTGGTTACGGTATTTGGCGTACCCGGCCAGTCTGAATAAGCAATCTCCTGATCGTTTAATCTCTTCACCAATGCATCAATATTATTTGTGTTTAACGCAAAGTGTACCGCTTTATTAATAATAACAGGCTCTTTTAAAACAGATACGAGATGTAACTCTTTACCTTCTCCTAATGAAAACCACCGGATACCTTCCATTTGGGTACGGTTGGTAATTTCTGAGAGCTGCAACACATTTTTATAAAAGACTGCAGAACGGTTTACATATTTTACGGAAAGTGCGTTGTGGTTATAGGTGAGGTTGAATGAAGGCGTATCCTGGGCATACAACACATGGTATACTAACACAGCAAAGACAAGTAGTATTTTTTTCATAACTTTTTATGATAAGCTTTTATTAAGGTAGTGTGTTTTGATGAAACCATAATTGATTTACATTTTTAATAAAACAAGCGACAGCACATGTCGCTTGTTTTATTGCTTTGCTTATTTTGAATCCCTGTTATAGATCTCTCTAAGGCATAAATATTTGCCGTCTTTTTTCACAAATACGACCATGTACTTGCCACTACCGGTTACTGTTCCGTTTGCATCTTTGTACATCGTTTTGCCTACTTCTGTTGCGTAATCGCCCTGCGGGTACACATCTGTCGTTTCAAAAGCAATATTTGCATACTTTGCTGGTGCGGCAAACTCTGCTTCCTGTTGTTTTTGAATGGCTTCTTTGCCTACGAGTGTTGGGCCATCATTTTGCAGACTTTCCGCTCCTTCGGCATACATGGCCATCAGGGCATTGATGTCTTTTTTATTCATGGCTTCTGCCCATTCATTTT
>JBBSJN010000363.1:0-2113 GCA_038257235.1 Chitinophagales bacterium | reverse complement strand
TCAAAAAAGGTTTCTTTGGTCAAATAGCTTATAGTTATAACCATACAATGGATCTATCAAGCAATCCTGGTTCACAAGCAGCTTCTGCATGGAGCAACCTGAATAGCATAAGAGGCAATAACGATCTGGATCTTTATGTTTCACAATCCTCTATTCCTCATCGTTTCTCTGGCGCTGTTTCATACAGAATTGAATACCTGAATAAAAAACTTGCTACAACAGTTTCTTTATTTTATGAAGGATCAAGCCAGGGTCGTTTCTCATATCGTTATAGTAATGATATGAATAATGATGGGTTGAGCAATGATCTTCTGTACATTCCTAAAGATCTGGCTGAAGCAAAAACATTGATTCCTCTTGCAGCCGATGCTGATGCTTTCTGGGCATATCTTGAACAAGACAAATATTTGAGTAAGCATAAAGGACAATATGCTGAAGGCTATGAAGCTTTACAACCTTGGTTAAATAGACTCGACTTTAAATTATTACAGGACTTCAGCATGAATGCAGGTGGTAAGAAACATACTTTACAAGCAAGTCTTGACATCTTAAATTTCACCAACTTTTTAAGCAAAAACTGGGGTATCAGCCACAGAAATGTTGTAAGTAATGGTGGTATTTTACGATATAGTACTATGACCGGTGCAGGTTTGCCTCAATACACATTTAATAAAGTGTCTGGCAACTACCCTACCCGTACATTCGAACCAAATATCAGTGTAGGAAGTACATGGGGTATGCAAATTGGCTTACGTTATATTTTTGATTAATAAGAAGTTTAAGAAACTCTCACTTATAAAAACGTCCCGGTATTAATCGGGACGTTTTTTATTATAGACCTATAATGAATTATTTTGCTGATAAAATCAGGCTACTACTTTTTACTCCCCCATCCCCATTTCAAAAAGTCAGGAAAAGCTCTTGCCCAGGTTGGCACATCATGCCTGCCATCGGGCATTTCTAAATAATGAATAGCAGTTTCTTTGTTGTATCCTTTCGCTTCCAGTTCTTTTATAATATCTAATGTATCCTCAATAGAATCTATAATGCCATTGTTATTCCTGTCTTTGGTTTCATCCATATTACCGCACTGAAAAAAGAATTTCAACCAAGGTGCATAAACCCCTTTTCTTATTTGCTGATGCATGATGCGGTGTTGGTCATCATCATATCCTGATTCTGTCTGGTCAACACTCCTCCACCACAATGAACCAGAGAAAACACCAACTTTTGAAAACTCTTCCGGATGATTCCATACAATATCCAGCGCCGTTAAGCCACCCAGCGAAAATCCTGCAAAGGCTTTTTCTTTAAAAGAGGTGATGGTAAATTTTTCTCTGATAAAAGGAATCAGTTCTTCAAAAATGAAAGAGGTGTATAATGAAGCCTTAGCACCACGATCGAGATAATCTGGTTTACCGGCAATGCCATATTCCATTTTTCTGTCTGCACTACAATGCATGGCTACACAAAGCAAAGGTTCTGTTTTCGTTTCTGCAGCATAAAACTTATCAAGAATGGATTCGAAATCCATTTTAACCAGATCCTGTCCATCATTAATTAATAAAAGATTCAGCGCTGACGTGTCATGTAGCTTTCGAGGTAAATAAAAATCAACTTTTACCGCTCTGGCCAGATAAACAGACTTGATAATTGTTTTTTCGCAAAGGATCCCGGATTCATTTGCCAATTGCATGATGGCAAAAATAAGGATTTCATAATAATCTTCGTTTTTCCTGTCGATTCTTCAACAAGCTGATAAAACACTGCTTTTAATTTGTTATATTGATAGCTAAAAAATAAATTTGAATAAAGCCATTTGATAGTACAACTTCCTATAAGGCTTTCGCAAATCATTCACTTAAAATTAGAATATGAAAAAAATTGGCATCCTGCATGGTAAAGAAAGATCTTTCCCTGAAGCATTTGTGGCAAGAGTAAATAGTAAAAAGGTTCCAGGCATAATGGCTGAGCCTGTGCAAATAAGTAAAGCCATGCAAGGGGAACATAGTGGTTACGCTGTTATTATTGATCGCATATCACAGGATATTCCGTTTTATCGCACCTGGTTAAAGAATGCTGCTGTTACCGGTACAGCAGTTATTAATAACCC
>JBBSJN010000362.1:0-2149 GCA_038257235.1 Chitinophagales bacterium | reverse complement strand
TTTTTTTGTGATGAAATACTTCCTGTTCCCCAACGGTAAGTATACTTTCGGCAGGCTGCATCGGCTGAATACTTCCCCAGGTGGTATCAACTTCTACTAAACCAGGTTCTTCACCTATGTTGCCGGGAATCATTTGCTTTTCAGCTCTTTTAGGGTTTCTTATTTGCGATATGTCCATATCCTTTTTCAATTCGTTTATTTTATCCATACCCGGCATACCCATAGATGCTACTTTTTCATCCACAATCAAAAAGGGCGAATGCTGTAATTGATATTTTTCTATTAATTCAAGTTGATCCTCAAAATAGAATACTTTGTAGGGCAACCAGACGTTTTGAAATATTTTTTCAAGCAAAGGCCGGTGTTGACAAGTTTTAGTTGCTGCAATTAAAATCTCCATAAAAATTCTGTTTTTAGTGTTAAAAAATATTTTCTTAGTAGTTATCTCATACCTATCCATCCGAACATCAGAAATATTTGATGGAGCCTTGCCGAATGCTTTTTGCTCATGATGTTATCTATTCTTTTGCAATAATCTTATTTACAAGTGATACATTTTTTCAGAATTATTCACTTCTGCAACCCGTTTTTTTGCAATTTCAAGTTTCATTTTTTGCCTATTTCCTTTATCAGTAATTGTGCATTTATAGCCACCATTTTTGTACTCAAACTCATAAATAAAGCACCAAGTGCAGGGCCTAATACAGGATTCGCTAAAAAACTGTCATTACTAATATGCAACCCAAAAATTTTGAAAGACCAATTTCAATGTGAAATGCAAAATCTGCTTCTGATTTTCCATCAATTTGTGTTGAGAGCGCAGAAAAATGCACACAAAACGTACCAACGTCTTCGGGCATTCCCATGTGCAATTGTAAGAAAGGATCCCGCAGTCCCATTTCTTCTTCCTTGCCTCCCTGCATATCAATATTCTTTGTGCTTTTGCTTTTGACTGGTAATGAATCGTTATTCATTTTTTTTCATTTCCTGCGAATATGATGAGAGTTCTCAGAGAAGGGAAAAACTTAAAAAAATCAGAAATTATCAGAATGCAATTCCCAGAGTCAATAAGGCCTGGGTATCATACTCTCTTTCTGTTGTAATAGGAATCTGAATTCCAACTCCAATGGCCATTTCATCCGCTATCCTGAATTTAAGACCTATAAGTGAATACAAACTTGTAGTATTCTCGGTTATTTCACCCCTGAGTTCCAGTGCGGGATAAAACATTTTAGAGGCTTTGAACACAAACGAACTTTCATATTCAGCCATTTTGTCGGCCAAATTGACGTGGATATTTGCATCGATAACCACTATTTTAGGAGCAGTTAACCGCCCGGATAATCCAAAAAGGTATTTCAGACCGTTGGACTTAACACCCGGACCGGTTGGAATACTTATCTGTCCAAAAACACTTAATCCTTTATTATAAGCGGCATCATGAAGAAAGCTATACATTAACATTACTTCAGCGTAAGTTGATGTTTTAATACCATCCGTTCGTATATGTATACCCAGGCTTGGAAGTAAACCGGCTTCAATATGTACTCCAAAGTCCTGTCCTACGACAGAATCCCTTCTTTCCTGAAAAGCAGTTGACCGCAAGCTCATTGTTCCCGGCTTATCAGGTAATGCCATGTGCGATAGAAACGGGTGTACGAACATATCACCCATTTTACCTTTATGGTTTTCCTGTGCTGCTAGCGGTTTGACGGTTCCAAATAAAAGGATTGCACATAATAATAGATTAATTGTTTTCATTAAATTACATTTAAAAAGTAAAAATGATAACATCTGATATGTAAGCCACTAATTCAGTGACTTTAGGTAATTCATTACATCCTTCAAATCTTCATCGCTCATTTGCCAACGTGGCATATCTTTCTTTAGGTCATCTCCATCAGGATGTTTCCCGTTCTCAACCGAATTTTTAAAGCTTTCGAAGTTGTAAACCTCTTCATCGTGCTGTTTTAATGAGTCAGCTTCTTCTTTGCCATGATGGCCGCCTGACAAGTTAGACCAACGAATATCGGGGGCATCCATCGTTTCCATGTTCATAGTGTGTTTGCCTCCTCTTGCATCAGTCCCATGACAGGATACACAGGCAAGGTTGCCACCCATCATCATTCCTGTTGTAGGTCCTCCTGTA
>JBBSJN010000361.1:0-2206 GCA_038257235.1 Chitinophagales bacterium | reverse complement strand
TGTGGTTGTGGAACATTACCTGCGACAGCTTCCTCAGCCTCAAATTCCTCAATGGCTTTTTTTGCGCAGCGAACACTTTCCGTATTCATGTCTGCGGCAAATTTTTGCATATCATAATCAGCCTGTGCTATTGTTGTGCTGCTGAAAGTATTTGTTTCAATGATATTGGCGCCTGCTTTCAGGTATTCTTTGTGTATGTCTTTTATGATCTCAGGCTGTGTAATACTCAGCAGGTCATTGTTCCCTTTTACGTCGGTATGCCAGTCAGCAAACTTCTCTCCACGATAATCTTCTTCTGACAGTTTATGACGTTGTATCATAGTGCCCATTGCACCATCAATGATCAGGATCTGCTTTTTTAAAACTTCTTTAATGTTATTCATCACTTATTAATTATGGGCTCATAGACTCCTGGTTGTTATCGGAATCATGACCCTTTTTTGATCATGTAAATAAGCAAGAAATGAATATGAAATGTTGAAGGAACGAGGTAAGCTTCTGAAAAAAAATATATAAGAAAGCGTAGATCGTTTATTAGTTCAATTGCATTTTCCTGCCATGGTGGTTGAACAATAAACAAATCCGCCACCAATGCGGCAAAGCTACGTCAGGCAAGGGAAAGCGCCAAAAGGAAAGTACTTATTTAAAATAGTGATGCTAAAAAAATTGGGACCTGGTAAAAAAACAGACAAAACACTAATATTTTTTGAGAGTAAGAAGTAATTAATTTTTCACAAATTTCTGTATCACAGTTTAAAGGAAAAAATTTCTGCAGGTATTAATACTGACGTGACTTTGATTTAGAATAGGTAAGTATACCATATATTTGGTTGTCAAAACCTATAAAATGCTGCCTCCTCAAAACACCCCTACTGCCCTTATTGCGCTGCTCAACCAACTAAAGCCCATTAGTGTAGAACTGCAAGATGCTATTAGCGAGAAATTTTTACCTGTACAAGTAAAAAAGAATAGAATGTTAGTAACAGAAGGCTCGGTATGTAATTACATGTGGTTCCTGGTAGATGGGCTTGTATGCTCGTGGGTAAATTTACCCGGCGAGGATGATGATGAAACCATAACAAGGCTTATGACGCCGGGTTATGTTGTCGTTTCCCCACTTAGTTTTTACAGCAATGCACCTTCCGTAGAAAATATAGAAGTATTGAAAGATGCTTCATTTTTCCGCATTCATAAGACTGACCTGGATGATATGTATAAAGATTTCCCGGAGTTCAACTACCACACTCGCATACTAACAGAGCAATATGCCTGCACCATTACCCGCAGAGAATTACTACTCAGGCACCAGGACGTAGAAGAACGATTTAAATATTTTATTAAAAATTATGGACACCTGCTACAATTCATTAATGAACGATACGCCGCCTCATTTGCAAATATGAACAGGGCCACTTTTAATAAGCTGAAGAATGGAACTTACCGTAAACCCATCTCAAAGAATAAAATTGGGGGGGGGGGTAAAATATATAGGATTTTTTTGAAAAAAGCTGTGGCACAGATTACAATATAATTATGGTACAGATTACTCCGGAGTTGTGACAATAACCACAATTTTGTAGTGGCACAGATTACTTAAAAACTGTGTTTTGTGCCATTAAGAAAATTGAAGCAAGGATATATTTTCGTGTTGGAAAAAATGCTTATAGCTGCACTCCAAACTTTTATAGATTAAAAGGACTTTAAGAAACCCTTACTATTTATATCTATTGAAAGAATAAGGAAGAAGCAAAGACTTTTTCTGGCGGTAATAATTCCTGACAACAGCGCCTAATGCTGAAAGGTAGGGCACATACTCAATTATGTGGTATTTTTTTCATAATAACATCGTAAAATTCTTCTGTATGAAATCAGTTATCTTTGCCTTAATTTTTTCTTTAATATTTTATGGATCATTTGCCCAAAGGGACGTCAGTGCTCAATCTGATAATGTTTTAAATGCCACACGCGAACTTTTTTTAAAAATTGCTGATTCTAGAATTGCCATTTCAGATCTTACTTTAGATGAAAATGATCTTGTGCAACAGGGGGTTGCAACATTTGATGAACTCCAAAATTTAAAAGGAACTTTTATTAGTAATGGGTCAGATATTAAATCTATCGCTTCGATCACAAATTCTGATCTAAACAATTGTCTGAGTTGTCAATCTACAGATGCTGATAAATTAGCTAAATTAAAATCTATAAT
>JBBSJN010000360.1:0-2213 GCA_038257235.1 Chitinophagales bacterium | reverse complement strand
GATCAGTAAGTATATCAAAATTATTCATAGTATTCACAAAAACAGATTGAAAGGCCTGAAAATCATTTTCTGTTGAAACTCCCATAATGGTATATATATTACCACCATACGATATGAGGTAGGTCAGCGTACGGAGCGTTTGTTGTTCTTGTACTTGATCTGCCACCACGGCAAGTGAGGGCAATCCATTTACAGTAACTTCTTTTGACTCAACAAGCGTCAATTGATTTTTCTCCAAAACGCTCTGTGCTGCTGTCTCTAATGAATTTGCTGATGCAAGTTGCAGGATCATAATTGCCTTTCCACCAGTGTGAGCCATCTGAACTTGTTGAGGTGTATTTTGGAAAGTCCATTGCGCAGGAATAGGAAATTTAAATTTTAAAACAGGATGATAGAAAATGTCATTCTCTACAAATCCCTGTTTAGGGTCTTCTCCATAAACTAAACCATCAATCAATCTCAAATATTCATTTCTGTTCTCCTTTAAATTAGAAACATTCGCTTTTTGTTGCCACTTAGCTGCCAGTTCTTGAACAGCTTCATAACGATTTTCGGGATCCGGATGGGTAGATAAAAAAGCAGGCACTTTCTCCCCTCCCTGCGAAAGACTAATTCTGTTGAGTGTTAAAAAAAACTCTGCCATTTCTTCAGCATCGTAGCCAATCTTAGTGGAATATTCGACTCCTAATTTGTCCGACTCTCTTTCAGCATCTCTCCCAAATTTCAAAAAAAGTAATCCCACCCCTTGCTGCGCAATATCTGCAAATTGAGCAAACTCCGGTGAAATAACCATACCAGCAACCAGCCCCACCTGTGCTAGCATAGACTTACTGTATTGTTTGGCAGAATGCTTTGCAGCAATATGGCCAATCTCATGGCCCAACACACCTGCAAATTCAGCCTCATTATTAAAATATGCCATTATTCCTCTCGTGAAGTAAACGTATCCTCCGGGCACGGCAAAGGCATTGACCACCGGGGAATCTACAATTTTAAAATCATATGATAATTTACTTCTGTGGGAAATGGCAGCCATTTCCTGACCCTTTGTATCGATAAATGATTGTAGTGCTTTATCCTCATATAAACCAAAAAAGCCAACAATTTCCGGATCAGATTGTTGACCCATCGCGATTTCCTGCTTAGTAGATAGTAACATGAAATCTCTTTTACCTGTGACGGGATTGGTTACACAGGAAGAAAAAAAAGAGAGGAGGAAAGTGGAAAGGAGGATACTAAGAAAACATTTCATGTAGTAAATATTTTATTAGTAACAACTCAACCGCTCACCTATTGTTTAGCGACCCAACCAATAGAAGCTATGTTTAATAAATTACTGCTATTATAAATCTCCTAGTTGAGGACGAATGATCATTTCTTCCAAAACAGCCTGAGGTGATAGAGAGAAGGCAACCCAAACCGCCGCAGCCACATCCTCAGGCTTCATGAAACGTTCGGGGGGTAGGTCTGTACCTTCCCAGCTAGCAGTTAAAGTTGCACCCGGAATAACGGCGGTAACTTTTATGCCAAAATCCTTCATTTCTTCCCTTAAAACCTTGGTCATTCCCAACAAAGCAAACTTTGTGATGCAGTAAGAGCCACCATTAATATAGGGCGTAATACTGGCAGTAGAACACATGTTAAATATATAACCATTTTTCCTGGTCTTCATGGCAGGAATTAAAGCCCTTGTTAGGTGATAAGCACTATACAAATTGGTTTGG
The DNA here is from genome assembly GCA_038257235.1 of Chitinophagales bacterium. Classification (GTDB taxonomy): domain Bacteria; phylum Bacteroidota; class Bacteroidia; order Chitinophagales; family Chitinophagaceae; genus JJ008. The sequence goes on along the minus strand of JBBSJN010000360.1, from coordinate 489 downwards.
ATCATATTTTCAAGAACACCATCATCTTCAGTATGCACCTGACCCGGAACAAATATGCCGGTGTTATTTACCAGAATGTCGACGGGCTGCTCTAGAGACGCCACGTAATCAGCAAATAATAGCACCTCTTCTTTATTAGCGAGGTTTGCCTGCTTATAATAAAAATTAACGGAATACCTTGACGTAATTTCTTTCTTACAAAGCTCTAAGTCTTTCACATGTCGCGAACAGGTGACAATATCAAAACCTTCCTTGGCAAATTTTTCGATTAATGCCTTTCCTATGCCTTTTGTTCCACCAGTAATTACAATTAATTTATTCATGCTCAATTTTTTAAGGATTTTCTTGCAATTCAGATTAATCAACATCTTCAGATCCAATAATTATATAAAGAATCACACTTGCAGCTAATCTTTAATGCAAGAACTAAATGAACCTATATTAAAACAACCTTTTTGATAATTATTTAGTATTTTTCCGAAATATAAT
>JBBSJN010000359.1:0-2219 GCA_038257235.1 Chitinophagales bacterium | reverse complement strand
TATTTTCGAAGTGTTTCAATTGAGGTTTTATTCTCCAATCCCTGCTTTATTTTCCAGGCAAACAATAATCCATCATGGTGCTCCCTGCTGAGAGGAGCCAATTGTTCACTTCTTTTTATGGGTTTTATTTCCTGATTCATATTGTAAAGTTAGTTTGTTTCGTTTTCCTCAATATGATGTTCGCTAACCATACAACTGATTAATATCAGGTAATTACACAAAAAAACGAACCGGTATAAATCCCGGTTCGCTTGCTATAAGAACAATTCAATAATCTTTATTGTTGCTTATTCTCAAAATCAAATTGATCCTTTCCCTGGTAAGCGGCAAAAGCTGCCTTATCGCCAAATGGGCCAAGATATTTAGCACTTCCAAAACCAAGTATTGGCCAGAAGATAAAACTCAGAAAAATCAATCCGGCAGTAAATCCTTCATCCTTACCAAAACTTTTTGAGATCATATTGATCAACCAGATAATGAGGACAATATTTACAATCGGAATCAGCATCAATAAAACCCAATAACCAGGCTTACCTCCTATTTTCGTCATTATATAAATATTGTAAATAGGAATGATGCATGCCCATCCAGGCTGACCTGCCTTTTCAAATACTTTCCATTGAGCAGCTATTAAAAATATCCAGAATAAAACGAGAAAAATAATTGCCCCGGTTGGGATTTGCATGTCATAGTATTCCATGTAGGTTGGTTTTAGTGTAACACAAGTATAAGAATTATTTTAACAACAAATGCAGACTGGCTTCTGTTCTATAAAGAAAAAATTATTAACTATCTATTACATTTCAAAATTTGTATTCACATCTGTGAATAAGTAACTTTAGGAAATAATAACTTTCATAAGTTATATTTGGAAAAGAAGGGTAAGTCTTCTGTGAATGGTCAGAAGAAGCAAATTAATCCGGTCCTACTCTTCGCCGGTTTTTGATTACATGGTTCCGGCCTTATGAATGAAGCCAGCCCATAAAACGAAGTGAATTGACAGACACTATCATCAACCTAGAAACGGTAAACCCTATTGAATTTTTTGGTGTAAACAATGGTAAACTCGACATCCTCAAAAAGAAATTTCCTCTGCTAAAAATTCTATCCCGCGGCACTCAGCTAAAGCTTAGCGGTGCACCTGAGCAGATAGAAACAGCCCGGGAAAAAATCTCACTCATCATTTCCTATCTCGAAAGAAACGGCCATATGAGCCATAACTATTTCGAGCAGGTGCTTGGTGGCGATGATGCCGAAGTAATTGATCATTTCCGGGAAAAGAACCCCAACGAAGTGCTGGTATTCGGTCCCAACGGAAAATCAGTACGGGCCAGAACAGCCAACCAGAAAAAACTGGTAACGGAATCTGAAAAGAACGATGTCGTATTTGCTATCGGTCCTGCCGGTACCGGTAAAACCTACACCGCTGTTGCCCTGGCTGTACGGGCATTAAAGAACAAACAGGTAAAAAAGATCATTCTTACAAGACCGGCCGTGGAAGCAGGTGAAAGCCTTGGTTTTCTTCCAGGAGATCTGAAAGAAAAGATCGACCCTTATCTGCGTCCATTATACGATGCATTGGATGATATGATACCGGCCGATAAGCTGGGCTATTATATGACAACAAGAACTATTGAAATTGCACCGCTGGCATATATGCGGGGTCGTACTCTGGACCATGCATATATCATCCTGGATGAAGCACAGAATGCTACCGAGATGCAACTGAAAATGTTTCTGACAAGAATTGGCGCTAATGCAAAAGCCATCATTACTGGTGATATGACACAGGTGGATCTGCCAAGAAATCAACGAAGCGGACTTGCAATGGCTGCCCGTATTTTAAGAAACATTGAAGGCATTGCACATATTGAACTGGACGAGGAAGATGTAGTACGTCACCGACTGGTGAAAGCCATCATCAAAGCATATAACAAAGAGCAGGAAAAAGAAGAACAGGATTGGGCAAACCGCCAGACCCCGGCAATAACAAAGAAAGATAAGCCAGCTTCATAACACTGATGAACTTTTAATTATTTTGCAGGAATGAAAAGAAAAAACATACTCTTTTTATTCCTGCTTTTTGTTGGTATTGCCTGTCGTGAAAATGATGAAGTGCAAAGCATCGGTATGTCGGACAGTGTGCTTGCTATTAATTATCAATTGATCGATAGTGTAAAACCTTTGCTAAAAAGCGGCGATGTTATTTTCAGAAACGG
>JBBSJN010000358.1:0-2230 GCA_038257235.1 Chitinophagales bacterium | reverse complement strand
TTGAAGCAAGTAAAAAAATCTTTGTCATTGTTGTTAGTTTTGGTGATTTAGAATGTGAGGTTCTTTAGTAATCCGCCTGGAACACGGTATAGAACTCATTCTATTCCCTTTCCCGATCTGACTTCCACTGATTATGTTGCTTACAACATTAGGAATACACCGCCAACATCCCAACTATTGGCTCATTTTGACGGTGTAGTTTAAGGCTTTGATTTAAAACTCTTATTGAAGTATTCAGTATTGCATTCAATAGTTTTCAGACTTTGTCCGAATGCTTGAGGTATGCTTCTTATCAAAATGCGCTTTACTTAGCTTTTGCATCTTCATTCCCAATATCCCGGATGCAGATCCATTTGCCATTGCGTTTCTCCCAAATAGCCATGTATTTACCCCTTGATACTACTTTCCCGGTGGAATCCATCCTCGTTGTTTTACCCACTTCGGTGGCATAATCGCCAGACCCATATACATCCATCACTTCATAAGAAATTTTAGCTCCTTTAGGTCTTTTTGAAAGCGACTCTTCCATGTCTTTTTTAATAGCCTCGTTACCTACAAGCATGGGCTTATCACTAGCCATGCTTATTGCATCATCAGCATAAAAAGCTGCGAGTGCATTGGCATCCCTTGCGTTATCTGCATTAGACCATGCTGTTTCCTGTTCCTGTATTTCTTTCTTTAATTGTGCAGGATCCACAGATGAAGCCATCATTTCAGTGCTGTCTGTTTTTGCTTCCGTTGTTTTGTCTGCTGAAGGTTGATTACAGCTGATAGCCATAATTGAAAAGCCAACTAAGACTGTGGGGATTTTAAAATGTTTCATTGTTTTGTTTTGGTTTAGTTTAATGAATAAGAAGGTTTAGAAAATCTTGCGCTAACAAGTCTATTAACTAGCAAATACCCTGTTCGCCGTAAGAACTGTTTTTGACTGGCCTATCCCCAGTAAGGGTATAAACATAAGCAGGCCGAAAAACTTTCTCATTTGAAAATTTTTAAATGATGAAGAGAATGATGTAAAAAAAGGTGTATTACGTAGAAAGCGGATGTAGATTCTTAGAGTAGAAGGACCTGACCTACTAAATATACTAATGATTTTACTGAACTTTTTAATTGTTTTAGAATCTAGATATTAAAACCTGCCTTTAGCCGAAGAAATGATGTTTAAGTCCTTTTTGAAAGCAGTGTTTGTTGAATGCGCATTGGTTAGTACATAAATTAGATTTGAAGAACCAAAATAAGTATTAGCATTTGTTGAAATTCATAAACTCCTTATGCTTTATTATGATTCTTTTACTTCGGCCAGGCCATCATTTTCTGCTGTAACAAACGGCCCCAATACCGGTTGCCTGCCTAAACAAGAAAATATTAGTAAGGCATCTGCTTCTGTCTGATTTGAATTTTTTAGTTGGGTTACTCCATGTAGTATTCACTTACGATATCAAAATCAGGTGGCATCGAAAACCATAGCTAGTACTCTCAGGCGTTTCAAGGTCCACCACCAATGAATTTTCTCTATGATTTTATAAGGGTTCTTAAAACCATTTCACCCCCAGATTCTCTTTCTACAATAAAGGGATAAGTAAATTCCAGTTCTTCAAATACATTAAAATGCTGGTCAGCTCTTTTTTCTTCTTTGCCAAGGTATTTGAAATACATTTCAACTGCGGATTTGCCATCAATTGTAAAAAATGCTGTTACCTCTACATTTCGTAACAGTTCGGGAAATGCCCATAGGCTTCTATCATGTGATTGCCGTACCTGACAGCGAAAAACTTATCGTCATCTAATACCATGGCTGCTATGCCGAAATCAGTTTCTTAGCCATGTGTAAATACATAAGTACCGGTAAAAGTTCTATACATGCCTGCCGCGCCGCTTCATGGTGGCGCCGAGGAGGCTTTTCATGCCGCGGTTTAGTGACGCGACAACTTTCACGAGGCGAATATCTTTTAAGCCTTTCACTACCCGGAAAACACGGGCGAACCTTATGATGCGTAATGCCGGAATCACCAATGAAAAAGCCTTGTGCCAATTCTTTTTCAGAAAGCTCATCTTGTGCAAAGTTCAAGTCTATTCCCCTAACGGTATTGTCGCAGCTATCAGCCGCTAAGGAGTAACGGCCAAAGGTGGTAAGGGCTTTCCGTCTTCATGCAGCGGTTTTGCGGCTATGGCGTCTTCGATATACCCTTTTTTCAACTGTTCATAAAAAGAATGTTTATCTATCAACAGC
>JBBSJN010000357.1:0-2248 GCA_038257235.1 Chitinophagales bacterium | reverse complement strand
TCAGAAAAAAAAGCTGGAGAAATAATTATGCTGGCTACAGGTGCCGGACAGGAATCACTGGAAGATAAATCAATTGGAAACGGACATGGGCTCTTTACTTATTACCTGGTAGATGGTTTAAGCGGTTTGGCAGATACAGAAGGTTCACCTGATTATAAAGTTACTTTTAATGAAATTCAAACCTATGTTGACAAACATGTTCCCTCTGTAGCAAAGGAACGTTTTAAAAGAAGCCAGGATCCCTATTTCTGTTGCAATGAAAACAGCGATAAAGTAATAAGCAATGTAGATCCAACTTACTTACAAAAATGGTTGCAAACAAAAAAAGCTCAGAATGGTGGTGTTAACTCATTTAACGGATTGCTAAAAACTAGTTATGGAAGATATTATGCTGACACTTTACTGATAGAAACTTATACCCAATTCAACAGGGCAGTTAAAAATAATAATATCACTGGTAATAAATCTGCAGAAGAGTATTATCAACAGCTGAACAGTAAGTTTCCGGGTAATCCATATACACTGGATGCTAAATCAACCTTAACGGTCAAATATATCGATTTTGCACAAGCAAAGGTTGATCGTTATTTAAGTTGTAGCGATGATTTATCTGCAAAACAAAAACAGGAAAATACAGAAGCCGCAACAAGATTAGAGAAAGCAATAAATTATGTGAGAGAAGATGACGTAGATTTTGCCAATTCTTTAAAAGGAAGATTATTTTTATTGAAAGCAAGTGGAAACAATGTATCATCAGCAGTTTCGTTTCAAAGTGCTTACTCCGCTCTTTCCATTGATCCAAATGGAGCATATATTCAAAACAAACTTGCTTTATTACACCTTGAGAACAACAACAAGGACAGTGCATTATTTTATGCTGATAAAGCTGTAAGAACAGCACCCAACTGGAGATGCGCATTAACTACATTAGCATTGGTTCAACATGCAGCTAATAAAACTCCTTCTACTAAAAATGTAAAAAAGAATTTGCCTTTCAGGAAAGTTAGTTTTGGCGGTACCATTGGCGGCGGCCTTAATCAATCAAATCCAACCTACTCAGGCAATGCAAACTCGGGTTATGTTGACGTAAGATCAAACACGGCTCCTGTATTTGGGCTGGGCATTATTTCGCAAATTAATATTGGAGGAAATATTTTCATACGGCCATCCGCAACCGTCAGTTTCGAAAGCAGTGACATTGATTTTATAAGAAGAGGTGTAACAGGGCAACCTGATATAATTGAAACAATTGGATTTAAAAACACATCAGCAAATATTGAATTGCCTCTTATCATTAGGTTTTCTGCAAAAAACATTGCACCATATATTATGCTTGGCCCGTCATTTAGTTATATGGTTGGTCAAAATGGTTCTACTGCAGATATCTTACCAGTAAAAAAATCATTGTTCAGCGGTAATGGTGGAATCGGTATTGATATTAGTTTAGGAAATTCAGGATTGGCATTGTCGCCTGAGCTCAAGTATACGGCAGGTTTTTCTGATATAAAAGATCCAAATGGAAGCAGTGGCTATGCTCTTGCTCTTTCATCATTAAAGAAAAATACATTTTCACTTAATTTATACCTTCGAAAAAGATAAAAACTATTCAACCAATTTTTCAATGTAATTGGAATTCATAATTCCCAATGCACCCATATATTTAAGTTGGAAACTTACGAGGTCGCCAACTTTATATTTTTTTGTGTTCTTCCCAAGATCCATTACCAGCATGTCGGAACTGGCTTCAATTAATTTTACTGTTTTATCATCGGATATAAGATAGTTGGGATTGCAATCCAATAGCCCAACATCAATGATAGCCCTGTATGTTTTTTTACCAATGTCTGCCTTGTTAAAAACAGGCATTTTCCCAGAAGGTGTTTCTTTCTGCTCGCCGGAAGGTATTATTGGCTTTTCATACAATTCTATTATTTCTGCAAACAATTGAAATACGTCGTCGTACATTCCTTTGATAATACCATCTGTAAAAATATCTTTCCCAAAAAAGATGGCTTCACCAACTCTGAAATGATTAATATCTTTTGGAATCTGGTTTTTCAATAACATTGGAATTGCAACAGAAGTGCCACCCGAAATCCAATGTATTTTTCTATTAAACTTTTTTTCAATCTTTCGTTTATAAGAACTTAATAGAACTAGTTTTTCTACAGATGGCATTATTCCATTCAAACAATTAAAATTTGTTCCCAGCCCGATTATTTCAATATTTGGCAACTCAAAAACTTTT
>JBBSJN010000356.1:0-2261 GCA_038257235.1 Chitinophagales bacterium | reverse complement strand
TATGGAAAGCAACGGCAAATCCATTGACCGTAACGGCGAACCTGTTGAATATGCAACCGGCCCTATTATATGGGGAGAACCGGGCACCAACGGACAGCATGCATTTTATCAGTTAATTCATCAGGGTACACCGCTGATTCCCTGTGACTTTATTGCACCTGCAATTAGCCACAACCCTATCGGTGATCATCATGAAAAGCTATTGAGCAATTTTTTTGCTCAAACAGAAGCTTTAATGAACGGGAAAAATGAAACAGAAGCAGAGAATGAATTAATAAAACAAGGGCTTTCTGCAGAAGCAACAGCCCGTTTATTACCTTATAAAATTTTTAGCGGCAATAAACCTTCCAATTCGATAATACTAAAAAAGATTACCCCTCATTCTTTGGGACAACTTATAGCTTTATACGAACATAAAATTTTTGTACAAGGCATTATCTGGAATATTTACAGCTTCGACCAATGGGGTGTGGAATTGGGCAAACAATTGGCCAATAAAATTCTCCCGGAATTACAAACTGATGAAATTGTTACAAATCATGACTCATCCACCAATGGCTTAATCAATGTCTGGAAGCAAATGAAAACTTAATCCTAATTTTAAGTCTATAAACTTTCTGAAATGAAAAAGGTTTTTCTTCTTCTTGGAATTGCCGGTTTTTCATCTTTATCAGCACAGCAAAAAGATATATTTGATATTAACAGCTATTTAAAAAAGAAAAATGCTGACACAATCAAACTTTCATATAAAAATATTCCGGTTTCAGGTTTCAAAAAGCTGGTCCAATTAAAACCTAATAACACTTTACTGAATTTTAATTTCTTATTATCAAACGGAAATAAAGTCTATAGTTCTCCGGCCTACAATATGCCAATTGTTATTCCTGATATGCAATCTTTCACAATTATGCCTAATTTAAAAACAGTACAGGATACAAATTATATTTCTCATAATAAAAAAGAAGCTGGAAAAATTCCTAACGGGGCTCCTTCTATTACAAAAAAGAGCAGATAATTCCTTTCCCCATATTAATAAAGTGCAGGCTGATTCATTCTGAACTGTCTTGCCCGGTCATTGTTATTGGCAAAAGCCAAAATCCGTAATAGTAATATAGCTCCCGGAATCTTAAATCTTTTCATCCCATTTCCATTACACCTATACTTCAAAATAAAAAAAGCCCACCGTAATTGGTGGGCTTTGATAACTTATAGAAAACTATATTATTGTACTAATACGAATCCTGAATAGATCTTAGTTGATCCTGCATTAGTCACTTTCACGAGGTAAGCACCTTTTTGCATTTTGCTAAGATCGAAATCCATTTGCAGATAAGGGGCAGTACCTCTTAATAAAACAAACTCTTTGGTCATAATCAGTTGACCTAAAGCATTATAAATAGATACCTCTCTTCTGGTTGCAACTGGAACCGGATAATATAATCTTACCTGGAAAGATCCGGTAGTTGGATTTGGATAAATCCATAATCTTTCAGAAGATTCTCCGCCAATTACTAGTTGGTTAGAGAGACCTACACATCCATTAATATCTGTAACAGTAGCCTGGTAAGTGCCTAGCTTATTAATATCAACAACCTGGGTATTTGTAGTTCCTGCAATCGGAGAACCATCTCTTGTCCAGGCCCATCCCGATGGTGTTGTTTGAGCAGCCGGCGTGCTTGTACCAGTAATTGTTGTTGTACGACCAGGTATCAACTGTACGGTAGGTGAAGTGATAGTTACAACTGGTAACGGATTAACTGTAAGCTTCGCTGAATTAGAACTAACAGTTCCAACACAAGGTGCTGCTGTATAATTAACACGATAAAGGTTATTGTTCATTATCTGTGTAACATTCGTCAATGTTAACGTAGATCCAGTTTGACCAGCTATATTTGTCCATGTCAATCCATTGTTGGTACTTACCTGCCATTGGCGGGTGAAAGGACCACCGGTAGCCGTAGCAGAACTAAATGAAGTTGTTCCACCTATACATACCGATTTATCAGTTGGTGCAGCTATGTTTGTTACCGGGTTAACCACATTCACAGGTATTACTGTAGGCGGAGAAACACAAGGTGTTCCGGTAGAATAAACTACTGAATAATTTGTAGTAACAGTTGGCTTTACCCAAATGTTTGTTGCCAGTGAACCAGCTACATATGGAACAGTTGCTGCCGCATCTGTAAACATTGTATTTGGTGTTGCAGGACTGGCTGTCCAAACTCCTGAAGCCGGGGCACCGTACGTAATTGTAATTGACC
>JBBSJN010000355.1:0-2312 GCA_038257235.1 Chitinophagales bacterium | reverse complement strand
CTTTTTCAGTTGGTTGCCAAGGGGTAGTTATGTATTTGAGTACAGTATGTTCGCAGGACAAGCAGGAAACTTCAGCAACGGCATCACTACGATCCAGTGTATGTATGCGCCTGAGTTTAGTAGCCATAGTGAGGGGGTGCGGGTGAGGGTGGAGTGATATGACTAGTCATTGAGTCAATGGTCATTCGTCAATGAGTCATTGGTTATTGGTTATTGGTTATTGTGTCATTAGTCATTTTCATCAGAATCAGATGAATGTTGTCCGTTACTAAATAAAAAAATTGTTGAGTCAGCGATAGAATGCTGGCTCAACATTTTTATTTGGCACCTTAATAGCAATCCGACCAGGCCTTACTTCTCTTGATTTATTAAAATCTGAAGAATAATTTAAAATGCATATTTTTATTTATCTGTTTTATTAAACCCATTCTAGTGAAACTAACGCTAATTCTTTTTGCCATCCTTATAACGGCTGGCTGCAATCAACATTCAAAGAATGATTTTAGAAAATACTTAAACGAAGACAACCTCAAAACCCAGGTGTTTTCAATAGATACAAAAAGAGATACCACCATCTTTACAAACGCAGGTATTGTAGTAAAAATTCCCGCCGGCAGCCTGGAGAGCAGTACGAACCCTGTAACCATCGAAATAAAAGAAGCCCTGGATATTGCTGCAATGCTGGCAGCCGGCCTTACTACACAAACTACCCAAAATGAAACATTAAGCAGTGCCGGTATGTTTTACATAAATGCTGCAGATGGAAATAGTGTTGTAATAAAAAAACCACTCGAGACTTTATTACCCACAAAAACATACAACCCGGAAATGCAGGTTTGGAAAGGTGAGGCAAATGAGAACAATAAGATTGAATGGGCTGAGCCAGCACCTTTACCAGATGATGAAACCATAGCAAAAATAACGGCAGGTGAAGATTTATATAAAGCAAATTGTGCAAGTTGCCATTGGCTTGATAGAGATTTAACAGGTCCACGTCTTTACGGAATAACTTACAGGAGAAGCAAGAAATGGCTATATGATTTCACCAGGAATCCCGAAAAAAAAATATCGGGATCCGTATCAGATTCGGCAACAGATTATTATGCCAATTGCCTATACAATGAATACAAGCCGACAGTTATGTCAGCTTTTCCAAATTTAACAGACAATGATTTAGACAATTTGTATGGATACATAAAGGCAGAAACAGACAAACAACCTATGCCCGGTAATATATATCCCAAAACATGTTGTGACAGCTGTGACTTAGTGCGAAACGAAATAAATAAATATTATGCTTTGATTACAGAACTGGTAGATGACAATGAAGAATTCTTTAATCTTGACAGAACATTGCCCCGCATTAATACCAAAGATGACACAATAGTCCCAACAACAGATATTCCCGATAATAGCAATGAATATGTAACACCGATAAATAACAAAGCAACCTATTACACTGTAAATGTTTCTGCACTTGGATGGTTAAACCTGGACATATTGTTGAAAAATTATAATAATTGCGAACCCAGCGAACTAATAGTAAATGTGTCGGGAGGCTTCGAAGAAGATTTCAATGTTTCACTAATCATCCCAGACTATAAAGTTTTTGTAGATGGTGGAAAATTAGAAGATGCTGTTAATTATGGATTTGACGAAAGCAACGGTAATATTAGGCTTCCACAGGGTGCAACATGCACGGTGATTGCCTTTGCAGAACATGATGGGAAAATACTTTTTGGCAAGAGCTCATTCAAAGCAAAAACAAAACAAACCATCCAAATTTCTGTGCAATTGCTAACGGAAGAAGAAATGATGAATATCATAAAAAACATAAACATCAATGAGGAAATTAAGATCGAAATAGAAGATAGCAAGCACAGCGAAGAGATAAGGAAAACAGACAAGGAAATGGATAGCCTTTATCAACTTTTGCCAAAAAATTGTGACTGTGCAGGGTTTCCCGAAACTTACCCAATGCCGGGAGTTGTAGGCGCAAATTAATTATTCGTATAAACCCTTCCTAAATGAGCTGATGACTTTATCAGCTTTCTTTATAATTGAAAAAATATAAACCTCATTTCAAAATTACACAATGAGCACCTCTAACACGTTTCTTACTGAAGAAAGTATTCATCTGGCAACAACAAAAGATGGCAATGCAGTATATCAAATCCCCTGGCGCTACCGCAAGATGGAAAATGCACATATCCTGTTCTGGCTAATAAAAGATATAAGCTGGTGTATGGTTTGGCGGCCATTGGGTATCGTTATGATCTTCCCTACGCTCATCATCGCCATTATCATCAGCT
>JBBSJN010000354.1:0-2354 GCA_038257235.1 Chitinophagales bacterium | reverse complement strand
GTGTCGAAGTAAACACGATTGCAAGAACCATCGATGATATGGTAGTGAAGGAATCTTTGTGATGAAATTTATTACACACAGTTCTTAGTATTATTGCTGAAACCTGGCTGAATTCCAATAATAAACCGATGAAATCAATTATTTGAAGCTTCTCAAAAACTGCATTTTTCCTTCTCTAAAGATGTCTGTCAGGTTTATTTCTCCTGGGGGCCGGGTCAAAAATATCAATGCATTCTGGAGTGGGACGAATACCTGCGACACAGGGCTAGTACAAGTTATAACGTGATCCAGTTTGTGACAACCCTATGGCGTGGTTGCGAGAAGAGCAGTATGGGGCAGGTTGCCTTTGAAGGAACCGGGCGCATTACGATCAATCCTGAATTTTTCAGGCACCTGGATGGAAAGATCGATGAAATCAATAAACATGGACTGATAGCCGCGCCGATATTGCTTTGGGCGCTTGCCAGCGTGCAGGGAAGAGAACTCAGTCCGCAGCTGTACCAATTCAGCAGAAAGGACTGCAATCTGATCACAGTGAGCTTCTGCCATCGCCCTCCCACAGTAACAATTTTAACTGCGTGCGGCGACGGTTCATAAAAATAAAAACCAAACCGTTCATTGCATCCAGTGACATCTGGCTGGTTCAGAAAAGTTTTATACAAGGCAGGCATATCTCATGGCGGTAAGGGGATAGACCTTGCTTATAATACCTGGTATTGCCTGATATAATCTCTTTCCAACCTCCCGCTTTTTCGATAGCAGAAAAATGCTCTAATTCTTTATTCATCAGCTTACATTGCTGGTCAGGATCAACTTTACCCGCATAAGCATGTTGGGCATATTTAAAAAAGTGTTCAGTTAGTTGAAGTTCTGTTTTGATTATTTCATCACTTGCAGTATTGATGGCAGTGTCTTCATTGATTAAGATTTCCATTTGCTTATGTAGCTGCCTGTCTATTTGTGAGCTATCATTAGAAAGATGAATGTAATTATTGTGAAGGTTAAAAAAGCACGGGTTTGTTCTGCCAATCCATCTTTTGTAAACCATGCAAACTGGTAATTCCGGCTGTTATAAAACTTACTGATCCTGCCTGCGGCACTATCAGTTAGTTTTTTGCTCAGTTATAAACTTTTGCAGCTTTATACTATCAAGAAATAATTCAGAAAAAGCGTTGGTTATAGTAATTGTAGTGTCTGTTTCCACATCCCCTATTTTAACTTTCTGGCTTTTGCAGTTTGCAAAAAGAAAAATTGTAAATAATAGAAACGTGTAAACTGCTTTAATCTTTTTAAATATTTTTGTAACTGTAAAACTGTATTAATATCAAAGTTTTCTCCACGCTTAGCAAGGGAAAAATTCACTATTTCTTATCCAGCACATTGATATAAGAATCCATTAAACGTAAATATTTGTTTACATCAGCCAATGCTAATTTTATTTGAATATTATCCGCAGCAGACCTGGCTATAAGGCTATTGACCTTTGCACGTATGTTGGCACGGTAACTTTTATAATAAATGAATAGCCTGCGATCGTCATCTGTTTTCATTGAAGGGAACAGGTTGTTGTAAAAGTTTATAAATAGATCAGACAAATCCTTCCTGTCAAATGCATCAAGATCCATACATAAAAAAGCCACCTCGTTCAGCACATCAATTTGCCGGTAATCATCATTAAATTCTAAACAATCAAAAGGCTGAGGTGGCAGTAAAAAAATGTTCCGCGAATGTAAATTGCCATGACAATCCCTAAAAAAACCAGCCTTAAGCCTGTTTGCTAAAAGGCCTTTATTCGTTTCAATAAATGCATTGGATATATCAATTCCGCGACTTGTAATATTACTGTTTTCACTATCAGAATTTTCCTTCAAGTAATCTTTTTCTTTACCGAGGTCATTAAACAAATTTTGAACATCCAGAAAATCTTTCTGATAAATTATATTTGCTTTTTTATGAAAGGCTGCTATTTTTGCAGCTAAGTTTTGAATATCTGAAGTCGTCACTTTATTATTTAATAAGAGTGCATCCATTTGCCTCTCTCTGTCTATTTTTCGCATCCGTACAGCATAGTCTATCACTTCTCCGTCTTCGCCGCCAACGATAATGCTTCCCAAAATCTTCCTTACCGGTTGTACATCAAGGTATATATCATCCGTCAATCTCTTGTTCAGTTCAACCTCTCTTTCAGAGTAATATTTTCTCTTTTCCAAAGTGGAAAAATCCAGAAATTAATAACAAACTGGTTTCTTTATTTTATATACAAAATGGTCGGCTAATACCACCCACGAAATATGTGTTTCAACCAGGGCTGGCTGGCTATAGTTTTCCGGGAATTTACCCCGCAATACCAGTTC
>JBBSJN010000353.1:0-2367 GCA_038257235.1 Chitinophagales bacterium | reverse complement strand
TTTAAAATGGATGCTGAAAATTTCTTTTCTCTTATAAAAGAAGTTTTCAGGTTTATGATCTGGACCAGAAAAAAGAAGATCACCACTGTTATTGATATAGAATTATTTTCCCGGTTTACTGCCTTGCTTTCTTTCTTCAGCGGTGCCAGAACTAGAATCGGCTTTACCAACCTGCATGATGAAGGTCTTTACCGTGGCAATCTTATCAACAGGCCGGTTCGTTACAATCCACATGTGCATGTAGGTGTAAACTTTGTTTCCCTAGTAAATAAGGCGTTGGGTCTTTTTGATAATGCATATGCAACTTATCCTGTGCATCCGCAGGAGCTTGAGCTTGCCAAAGCAACTATTCCACAAGCAGCATCAGAAGGAGTAGCTAAGAAGGTCAAACAATTATTTCCCTCATTGAAAAATGAAAAAATTGTTTTGCTGAATGTAAACGCATCAGACATGCTGCCACAACGACGTTGGCCGCAGGAAAATTTTGCAGCCGTTGGAAAAGAGCTTTTGAACAAGCATGATGATATTATTATTATTATGACAGGATCGCCAGCCGAAAAAGACTATGTGCAAAAGGTTACTGAAATGATTGGTAATAACAGATGCATCAACTCATCGGGATTTTTTTCTTTTGATGAATTGGTGCCGTTGTATGCGCAAAGCACTTGCATGCTTACCAACGATTCTGGCCCGGCGCATTTTGCAGCAGCTACCGACCTAAAAGTATTTGTGTTATTCGGTCCCGAAACTCCGGCGCTTTATCTGCCGTTGGGCGGAAATGCAGAAGCGATTTATCTGGCACTTCCATGTTCGCCTTGTGTAAGTGCTGCCAACCATCGTAAAACAAGTTGTGTTACACGGCCATGTATTACAGGCATTGCACCTCCTGTTGTAACCGATAAATTGAATACTTTTTTAAGTGAAGAATTGAAGTAGTAAGATTAGTTCAAGAAAAGTAAATTATTAGCCCAGCTAGATATTTTCATGGCATCAATTTCATACTAAAACCTCAAATAAGATTATCAGCCTATCCTTATCAAATAAGTCTTTTTTAATTCTTTCTCCCTTGTTTTGGGATTTATAAATTTTAAGCTAAGCTGTGTTACATGAAATTCATCAAACGTTTGCAAAATGCTGAATTTAACATTTCTTGTTTGCAGATCATTTAAATCCTGTTCCGTTAAATAAAACAATGTGGCTTTTTTGAATGAACCGGCGGCAACTTCTTCTAATGAAGTTCCATAAGTATGCTCCTTCAAATAAAACTCTCCGGAAGGAATGTAAGCACTAATTCTTGCGACCGGCTCTCCGGGATAATTTTTGTTGATGTAGGCAGCCGCAATATTTCCTGATTGATATTTCAATAAATCAGGATAAAAAGAAAGATTGAGAAATAGAGCAATAAATAATATTACAAATCCTGACCTGAAATACGGAGTATATGGACTTTCTTTTTTGTGAAGCTTAAGCAACAACGCTAAACCTAACATTACCATTAGCAGTATTACAAACAATAAACTAATGGCCGGTTTATAAAGTATTGCCAAGGCTACTGTCAATACAATTAACAGCACACAAAGAATATGCTGAACAAGACCAAAAACTTTTTTGCCTGCTTCTGCCATCTGCCATATAAAATGAGCACAGATTATTGCCAGTAATGGAAATACAATATTGGAATAATGTGGCAACTGAAATGCAGAAAGAGAAAAAACAAGTAAAGTGAGTAAGCTACCGGAAATGGTAAACCATTCATTATACTCAGTTTTTACTTTTTGAAAACCCTTTTTCAGTTTTGTAAATAATGCGGCGTACATAATAAGGGACCAAGGCAGTATGGCCCACAAAAGTGTATGCAGGTAAAAAAGGTAATCACCTTTTCCTTTAATAGGCCCGGTATTAAAAAAGCGGCCAAACTGGCTATCCCATAAAAAGAATTGTACACCAGAAACGCCAGTGCCACCAAATACAATTTTTTCAGGATGCTGATCAAATTGTCGCCACAGGCAATATAATTCTGGCGAAATGAACAGCGTAATTAAGATGGCGGCAACTATCCATCTCCAATGAAAAATTTCTTTCCAATTTTTTTTGATAATAAGTTCTCCAGCTACGGCACCACCAATTGGTATCAAGGTAAAAATGCCTTTAGTCATGACTGCACAGGCTGCAAACAAGCAGGCAACTACCAGTTGAATACTTAGCTTTTTTGAAATGGAATTAGAAAAATGATAAATAGATGCTATAATGAGGCCAGTAAGAAAAGGCTCAGCCCTTACGTCGTTATTAGAAACGATAATGTGTATGGAAGTTAGTAAAATGAAAGCAGCCCATAAAGCAATGGTTTTATTATAATATTTTTTTGCA
>JBBSJN010000352.1:0-2377 GCA_038257235.1 Chitinophagales bacterium | reverse complement strand
GCAGATGATTTTCCTGTTTTGGGAATGAATGAAATCCATGTAGTTGAACCTGGAGATATCGTTTTTGTTGACCATCCAAAATATTATGATAAAGCTTTAAAGTCTGCTGCCACAATTGTGTTGATCAATAAGGAAATTGACTGTCCTGAGGGAAAAGCTTTACTTATCAGTGATGATCCGTTTAGAGATTTCAACAAACTGACCCAGCATTTTAAACCTTTCCAGAGCGCACATCAAAGTATTTCTGATTCTGCCAAAATCGGAACAAACACCGTTATACAGCCAAATTGTTTTATTGGTCATAATGTAGTTATTGGTAATGATTGCTTGATCCATCCTAATGTGGTTATTTATGACGATACGGTTATTGGCAACAACGTCACGATTCATGCAGGAACGGTATTGGGGGCAAGCGCTTTCTATTACAAAAAAAGACCTGAAGGTTTTGACCAACTGATTTCTGGTGGGCGAGTAGTGGTTAAAGATAATGTCCATATTGGTGCACTTTGCACAATTGATAGAGGTGTTACCGGAGATACTATAATTGGAGAGGGCTCAAAACTCGATAATCAAATTCAAATTGGTCATGACACCGTTATCGGTAAGAAATGTTTGATTGCCTCTCAAGCGGGAATTGCCGGTTGCGTAATTATTGAAGATGAAGTCACTATTTGGGGTCAAGTGGGAAGTACCAGCGGTATCACCATAGGTACTAAAGCCGTTGTTCATGCGCAAGCGGGAATAAGTAAATCTCTTGATGGCGGTAAAACCTATTGGGGCAGACCAGCGCAAGAAGCGAAATCAGAATTAAAAGATAAGGTATATATTAAAAGAATACCTGAAATCATAGAACAATTAAAAAAATTATAATGTCTCCAAAAGAAATTGTCAAGTCCTTTTATGAATCAGATTTAGCCAATGATATCAATGTAATACCTCAATACATTCATAAAGATTTTTTGTCCCATTGGAATAACAGCACGGGATACAAAGTGATGGATTATGATGGGATGGTTCAGTTCTTTAAAACTATTAATTCGTCCTATCACACCTTAAGAGCCAAAATAAGTCATTTGTTACAAGATGAAAATCAAGTTACTATCAGATACACCATGTTTGTGAGTACCATTGAAGATCCTGAAAATGAGCAGTCTTTGGCAAACTTTATAAGCATTTGGGAAATAAAAGATCAAAAGCTTTACAGAGGCTATGAAATAAGCCAAGTAGCTGATGATAATATAGAAAGTTACAAATCATTTTCAGAAATAAAAGTTTAACAAAGGCTTCATAAATGCTGTCAAAAAGATTACTTTTGCGAAGTCTTAAAAATTAAAAAATAATATAAATGAGCGTTTTAGTAAATAAAGATTCAAAGATAATAGTTCAAGGTTTTACAGGCAGTGAAGGAACTTTTCATGCTGAACAAATGATAGAATACGGCACTAACGTGGTTGGTGGTGTGACGCCTGGTAAAGGTGGGCAGACACATTTGGACAGACCTGTTTTCAATACTGTTGAAGACGCAGTAAAAGAAGCAAAGGCAGATACGTCTATTATTTTTGTGCCGCCAGCATTTGCTGCAGATGCTATTATGGAAGCTGCAGATGCAGGTATAAAAGTTATCATTTGTATCACGGAAGGAATTCCTGTAGCTGACATGATCAAGGCTTCAAATTATATTAAAAATAAAGAGTGTCGTTTAATCGGTCCAAACTGTCCTGGTGTTATTACCCCGGGTGAAGCTAAAGTTGGTATTATGCCTGGCTTTGTATTCAAAAAAGGCACTGTAGGTATCGTTTCCAAATCAGGAACTTTAACCTATGAAGCAGCAGATCAAGTTGTTAAACAAGGCCTTGGAATTACTACTGCAATTGGTATTGGTGGGGATCCAATTATTGGAACTACTACTAAGGAAGCGGTTGAATTGTTGATCAATGATCCTGAAACAGAATGTGTGGTGATGATTGGTGAAATTGGTGGACAATTGGAAGCTGATGCAGCAAAGTGGTATAAGGAAAGTGGTAGTAAAAAGCCAATTATCGGTTTTATTGCTGGAGAAACCGCACCTGCAGGACGTACAATGGGCCACGCTGGAGCTATTGTTGGGGGCAGTGATGATACGGCTCAAGCCAAAAAAGAAATTATGAGAGCTTGCGGAATACACGTGGTGGATTCTCCTGCTGAAATTGGTAAAAAAGTTGCCGAAGTTATGGGGTAATTACCAAATACAAAATTTTAAGAACCTCACATTTTTGTGGGGTTTTTTCATTTTGAAGAGCATCTAATCCTTATATTTGAAAAGTGAATCATCAACCTAGTTAGAGTGCCAGATTTGAAGTAATGCAGCACTCACTACAAAATTTATTGTTATGAAATT
>JBBSJN010000351.1:0-2379 GCA_038257235.1 Chitinophagales bacterium | reverse complement strand
GCTATATCGTGTCAAATACATATCGAGTGGTTTTTCAAACTGCTTGTTCAGCTTCAAAATTTCCAAAGCGATATTCAGGACTACATCCTTTTCTGGAATGCCATTTATACCGATGGCACCAGAATCTTTTCCACCATGCCCGGGATCTAAAACAATCACTTTTGCTGAGCAAAAATTGCACAACATTGCAGCAGTAAAATCACAAAACTGACGTTTTTGGGCTTTTCCCACTTCCCAAATTTTAGAGTTATCAACATAGTACTTTCCAATTTTCATACAATTTGATGCCAATTCGCATCAAATAAAAACAATTCATATTAAATAATATTTTATTCACAAAATACTGATTATCAATATCTTGCAATACAATATACTGTATTTTTCGACTAACAAAATCAATCTAATCTTAAATCCATTTCGATATGAAAAAATCACTGTATCCAACCCTAGTACTACTACTTATTTCTAATTCCATTTTTGCTCAAATCGGAGGCATCGAAGATTCTGTAAATGATGTTTCCGATACCATCAGGACCATCTTCCCTATCATCTTGGGGGTTATTTTCCTCGTTGGTTTCCTATTTAATGCTGGCCACTTCTTCGGCGAAAACTCAGACCTCAAAAAAGGGATTACCCGTGTATTGGTCTTCGTGCTCATTGCCGGAGCGGTGGTAGGCATCTTTACTTACCTCATTGGCATAGTGGTCTAATCTCAAAGAGACATTACATTATTTAAATATGAAGATGAAAAAATTCGAGGTATATAAGAACATCAGAAAGCGGGCAATGATATTCGGCCTTCCGGTGTCCTTGTTCGCACTAATGATGGTATTTATCATAGCATCGCTATTTGTCATCATTTTTTCTTTTGGCTTAGGCATTATAGCAGGTGTACTCATCCTGAACTGTGGTCTTTATGTACTACTTATCCGTGTGGCCAAACGTCCGCAAATGATGCAGATCACCAACCCTTTCCCAAAAATCATAACCAATAAGAAATCTACGCAACTCGACTATGAAGAATATTAATCTGACATCGAACCATCCCATAACGGATATACGAAAAAACACATTCTTTGCCAATAATGGCAATGTGGTGTTATGCTACAAGGCCGACTTGCCCGAAATCTATTCGCTATCGGAAAAAGATTTTGAGGATTTGCACGGCGCTTGGTTTCAGGCCCTAAAATCATTACCTGTCGGTACGGTAGTTCATAAGCAGGATATTTACCTGAAAAAGGCATATACCTCTGAAAAGCTTCCCAACGATACTTTTTTGGCGAAAGCCACGGCAGAACACTTCAAGGGAAGGGAGTATATGGAACATCAATGCCATCTGTACTTTGTACTGACCAAGAACAAGGCACTAAATAACCGCAAATATGTAAATCCGTTTAAAAAGGTTTCCAGTTTCGTTCACAAAGAGCTGGACGAAAATCTAAATCGATTTATAGGTGCGGTCAACGATTCGGTTTCCTTCGTGAACAATAGTCGCAAGATTGTACTTACCCCGTTGGTTCCCAATGAAATATTAGAATTGACCCATTCGTATTTCAATGGATTCAATGAAGGGTACGATACCGATATCCTATTGAACGAACCCCACATCAACATCGGCGAAAACCATTTTGATGTTTTGGCCATCAATAGCGAATCGTGTTTTGGAGAAACCGTACTCAGTAGCAAAACCAATGAACGCTTCACTTCTGACGATTTTGTATTCCATCAAGGATTTGTAGACGGCCTTGGACTAACCTTGAACGAGAACCATATCATCAACCAAATTCTATACCTGGACGATAAACAGAAATGGCGCAAGCTATTGGAAAAGAAAATCGAGGAACTTAAAAAGAGCTCCAATTTCGGTTCACAGAACAAGGTGGTACTTGGAAAAATACAGCATATTCTCGATAAAATCAATGACGATGATAATGCAAGGGTTATACGTGGCCAGCTCAATATCATCTATTGGCATAAAAAAGCTGAAAAATTGGAGCATATCGCTTCTCAAATAAAGGCGGAGTTCAAGGAACTGGACATCATACCCTACTATCCCAGAGGCCAAGAACGTACAAACTATTTTCTCAACAGTTATTGCGCGTTTTCATCTAACTTCTCCAATGAGGATTTATATGTTACAGATTTAAAGCACGCCCTTTGCCTGCTCATCAACAACTCGAATTACAAATCGGATGAAACAGGAATCATCTTCAATGACCGTGAACATAACATTCCAGTTTTAAAGGATATTTGTGTATATTTCACTTTAAAAGTATACCAGTCCTTCAGTTTAAAAGTATACCAATTTTATTAAATAAAAAAGGTCTTTCTAAGAAAGGGGGTACCCCCTTTCTTAGAAAGACCTGGTTCTCGTATTCT
>JBBSJN010000350.1:0-2385 GCA_038257235.1 Chitinophagales bacterium | reverse complement strand
TAAAATTCAATAAACAATGGAAAAGCAATTGGAAAACAACTGATCAACTTTACTACAGCAATTATAAATTTAATTTGTATTCCAATTTTACTTTCTTTTTAGAAGATCCTGTGAATGGAGATATGATCAAACAAAAGGAAGCAAGGGATATTTTTGGTTATAACACTACTGCAACAAAATCTTACTTGTTAGGAAATAGAAAGGCCACAACTATTTTTGGCGGCGGTTTTCGTTATGATAAGATAAATGACATAGAACTGGCAAAAGTCAATCGCACCACTTTTTTCAACAGTATTCAAAAAGGAGATGTGAATGAATTAAATTCCTCTTTATACATCAATCAGGACATTGAATTATCTGATAAAATAAATCTGAATGCGGGGTTAAGATATGATCATTTTATTTTTGGATATAAAGATGAGCTGGCTGGCGCAACTGATTTTTCAAAAACAAAAAAAGGAGTGCTGAGTCCTAAACTCAACCTTAGTTTTTCGCCGAATACGAAAGTCAAAATCTATTTGAATAATGGAATAGGATTTCACTCCAATGATACGAGGGTCATATTGAATAATGATGCAGATAAGATTTTACCAAAAGTGTTTGGAACTGATCTTGGATTAATTGTAAAACCCAACAAATCCCTTATTCTTAAAGCGGCTTTGTGGCACTTACTATCCGAACAGGAATTTGTGTATGTCGGTGACGCAGGTGTAGTAGAGCCAAGCGGACGAACAAGACGATTGGGTATTGATGTTTCTGCGAGATATCAATTTAACAGATGGCTATTTGCCGACGTAGATGTGAACCTGACAAGAGCTAAGGCAATTGGCAAAGCGAAAGGCGAAGATTTTATTCCGCTGGCACCATTATTTACCAGTATTGGTGGTTTTACTGCAAAAACAAAAAATGGGTTTAGTGGGTCATTACGTTACCGTTTTATCGGCGAAAGACCAGCTAATGAAATGAATACTGTAAGAGCCGAAGGATATTTATTGGCCGATATGATTTTATCTTATCGCCTGAAAAAATTTGAATTTACATTGGCAGGAGAAAATATATTGAACAGCGAATGGCGGGAAGCTCAGTTTGATACAGAGTCGAAACTAAGAAATGAAGTTGATCCTGTTTCTGAAATCCATTATACTCCCGGATCTCCCAGAAACCTGAAAGCCGGTATTAGTTTTCATTTTTGACAGTATTTGAATACTAAAGTCCTTTGGAAATGTTAGAATTCTAAAAATAAAAAAAGAGGCTGTCCCAAAAATCTTCATTGCGAATAAAGTGAAGTGAAGTCCGCCCGGACGACCGGTTCGGACGGGCAATCTTATAATACATGAGATTGTTGTTCAACAGATTACTTCGGTCGTTCCCCCCTTACAATGATGATTGACGACTTTTTGGAAAGCCACATCTATAAAAAATTAAATTTTATTGTTAAAAACCCTTCTTTTCTAATACTGGCTCTTTATACTTCATACCTAGATTGTACATTGTAAAACTCCAGATATCGGTTGCTTCTTCAATTTGTTTACTGGTAGGTTTTCCTGCACCATGTCCTGCTTTACTTTCAATGCGTATCAACGTTGGATTGACACCAGCCTGTACTGCCTGAAGAGCTGCTGCAAATTTGAATGAATGAGCAGGCACTACCCTGTCATCATGATCTGCAGTAGTAACAATTGTGGCAGGATAATTAATACCCGGTTTTAGATTATGAACCGGAGAATATTTATATAAATAATCAAAGTCTTCTTTTTTATCGCTGCTACCGTATTCTACGGCCCAGGCATAACCAATGGTGAATTTGTGATAACGCAACATATCCATTACTCCTACCTGCGGAATGGCGACTTTAAACAGATCGGGACGTTGTGCCATGGCAGCGCCAACTAATAAACCACCATTACTTCCTCCACGGATGGCAATTTTATCTTTATTGGTATATTTTTCTTTTATCAAAGACTCTGCAGCGCCAATAAAATCATCAAATACATTTTGTTTTTTCTCCAACATTCCTGCTTTATGCCAATCTTCACCATACTCACTTCCGCCCCGCAAATTTACCTGCACATACACACCGCCTTGTTCCATAAAGAAGGCATTGGAAATACTAAAGCCGGGTGTAAGCGGAATATTAAAACCTCCATATCCATACAAAAGCACAGGATTATTTCCATCAAGCATTAGTTCCTTTTTATGCGTAACAAACATGGGAACTTTTGTTCCATCCTTACTCTTGAAGAAAATTTGCTTTGTCTCATAACTTGACGGGTCAAACTTTGTTTCTGTTTTTCTAAACAAAGTTGACTTTCCTGTAGCTATATCATATCTAAAAATGGTAGGCGGATAATTAAATGAAGTAAACGTATAAAAGAATTCTTTCTC
>JBBSJN010000349.1:0-2408 GCA_038257235.1 Chitinophagales bacterium | reverse complement strand
CCCCAACTTACAATTGAAACCACCCAAAGTTTAATAACCAACTGCGAACCGAAAACGTACTATCTACCAAAACAGCTTAGAAGAAAACGCACCATGGCGCCGAACTTCTCACACGAAACCTGACCGCAAAATGATTTGAAATATTCTATATTTTATCACCTAAGCGCTGCAACCTGTATCACGAAAAAAGGGTTGCCTATAACGTTGAGGTATTTATGCAGTATGGGAATTCTGTGTTACGTCTGCTGGAACGTCAGCTGAGCAAAGGTAAGAGGATAAGGATATGAACATAAGCTGATTGAAATCCGTCGGCCGGAACAAAAGCTGATTGAAAATATGAGCTGAGATTTTATTCTTCAGCCCATATTGCATAAATACATTTGTTGTAGGCAGTACTGTTAATAAGTTTTACACTTGAAAATCAAGTTACCTTTAGTTGCATTGTAGCGTATAAAATTAAGTATAACCGTATCTTTATACCAGTCCATTTTTAAAACTGTATCAATTTTCCCCCCTTCCAATATAATGTTATTTATGATAAAAGAATTATCACTATTTCCGCTGATTGATACTTCTAAAAGTGTTGGGTGTAGCGATTTAGATTGAAAATGAAATGAGGTATCTTTAAAATTGGTTAAACGAAATATCATAAATTGATTTTGGTCACATCCGATATTCAAACTAAGTATTATAGCAACTAAAAAAATAAATTTTCTCATATAGCTTATTAATTTGTAGGAACTAATTGTGTAACCCCAGGTATTATCTGGTCATTTATATCTAAGGGGTCAAGTCTTCGGAGTTCACCGTTTTGTACTTTTTGCATTAGGCTAATTACTAATCCTTCTTTAAAGAAATGTCCCGCTTGTCCTTGAGATTGCAAATAAACAAATTGGTCTCTTCCAGCTTGATTGTTAAATAAATCCATTTGATTTTCTAAAATGGGATTATTAGGAATAAGTTCATGTGCATCCCCTAACTGCTTTGCTAAAGAAACTCCCAAAACCTTTGCATTCAAAGCACTGAATAATGCATGCCTAAATGCATCTCCATTTCCATTATGTACAGAATTCGGATATAATTGTTGTGCTTTATCTAAAGCATATTTGGCATTATACAAGTATTGCAATTGATTTGTTCTTGACATGTTATCAAAAATTTGCAATTCCTGAGTTGACATTTGATTGCGATAATCATTTTCGAATTGAATAATTTCAGAAGTTTCTGGATAGTTTAAAGGATCAAAGTCAGGGTCGTAACCACCACCGCTTCCCCCACCAGTCCACCACCAGTTCCAATTAGGGTCATAATAACCGCCTCCTCCAGTATACCAAGGCCAACCTGTACCATAACCCCACCAATATCCACCACCAGATGGGTCATAGTAACCACCGCCACCAGTGCTGCCTCCTCCAGTAGAACCTCCACAACTGCAACCTCCACCACCTCCGCCGCCCGAGCAATCAATAGCTATTTCCATAGTTACAGAAACAGATTCTACAATCCATGCACTATTCCCATCAGTCCAGATTTCTAAAGAATATTCAATCGTTACAGTTATAGACATTGTACAACCACTACTTGACGCCATAGAGTTTGTTACTATGCCACTTGTTGAAGATGAAGAAGGAGGTGTGTCAAAACTGATATTTACATTTTTGATGGTTGCACTAAGAGGTGAATTGATATTTACACTATCAACATTGTTAATTGACTTTTCAAAGTAACCAAAAACAGCTTGCGTATTTAACAGATTGTTCTTTGTGGAATTAGAACCTGCCTGAATAGTGTTTAATGAGTCTTTATTGTAAAGACGATAAGTGTAAAGGCTGTCGTTATGTTTATAAGCAGTAATGTAAGATTTTACTTCTTGCGAATTTTGAGATTGCAAGGGGATAAAGAAAACTCCTTGATCTTCGCTACTATTAGTGTTTGAGGAAATGTTTGCAGAAGAAGTAACAGAATTTGTTCGTATAGTTGAACTTTGTCGCCCAGCAACATTTGAATGATTACTTGTTTTGTAAATTACTTTGTCCCATTTAGGAAGTCCATTTTTTCGAACAAAGTCTGGTAAGAATTTAAAAATAGAGTCCTGTTTTCTAATGTCGGCAGCTAATTTTTTAATCTCTTTATCGGTTGTTGAATTGATGTTGAAGAACTTGGTTTTTAGTTCCTCATAGTTTTGATTTGTGTCCGGCATAATACTGTCATATTTTCGACAGCCTACGAAAAATAAAAATGCCAAAAAAATGGCAGTAGTCCATTTAAGGATTTGTCCGTTGTGTTTTTTTCTTTTCATGCTTTTTAAATTTTAGAGTATTTAAATTGTATTGCCTACAACGTTCGAGTATTACTGCAGGTGGGGGATTTTATAATTTCCCGCCCGGTACTGCAGCTTGATTTTGTTT
>JBBSJN010000348.1:0-2410 GCA_038257235.1 Chitinophagales bacterium | reverse complement strand
GACAATTGCCATAAGAGGAGGTGGACATAATGGCGGAGGATTGGGATTGTGTGATGATGGCTTGGTAATTGATCTGTCAGGAATTAAATTCGTCCGTGTTGATACTGCTGATAATACCGTAAAGGTTGGTGGCGGAAACATTTGGAACGAAGTGGATAAAGCCACACATGATTTTGGGCTTGCTGTTCCTTCAGGGATTATTTCTACTACTGGGGTTGGCGGTTTAACCCTCGGTGGTGGCGTCGGTTATTTATCCAGAAAATATGGGCTCACCATTGACAATTTGTTGGAAGCCGATATGGTGTTGGCGGACGGATCTTTTGTAACCGTTAACGCTAATCAAAACAAAGATTTGTTCTGGGCAATCCGTGGGGGCGGCGGGAATTTTGGCGTGGTAACTTCCTTTAAGTTTCAGGCGCATCCGGTAAAAACTGTTTTCGGAGGCCCCACTTTATGGCCTATAGAAAAAACAGAGGAAATTATGGCATGGTACGATAAATTTATTCAGAATGCTCCTGATGATCTAAATGGATTCATTGCAACATTGATTATTCCAGGCCCACCCTTTCCGGAGCTTCTGCATAATAAGCAATTTTGCGGCATAGTATGGTGCTATACGGGAGACATGGACAAAGCAAAAGAAGTTTTTGAACCCATTCTCGCATTGAGCCCCTTGTTTGAGCACGTTGGCGAAATGCCCTATCCCGCTATGCAAACATTATTTGACGGGCTTTTTCCTCCGGGATTACAGTGGTATTGGCGGGCAGACTTTTTTAATGAACTAGGACCAGAAATAGGAAAGCAACATTTAAAATTCGGTTCTGATATACCAACCCCTCTTTCACAAATGCATTTATACCCCATTAGTGGAGCAGCTAGCAGAGTTGGTGCGGAAGATACGCCTTGGGCTTACCGTGATGCGAAATATGCCGGGGTCATTGTTGGTGTAGACCCTGAGCCGGCAAATGCAGCTAAAATCACAAATTGGTGCAAAGATTATTGGGAGGCCTTACATCCTTATTCATCCGGGGGAGCCTATTCCAACTTTATGATGGACGAAGGACAAGAACGTGTACAGGCAAGCTACAAGCATAACTATAAACGGTTATCCCAAATAAAAAAACAATTCGATCCCGAAAACCTATTCAGGATTAACCAGAATATAAAACCTCAATAAATTTTACATTTTAAAAACTATACACATGAAAACGAAGAAAGAGGACCTTCCTGTAATAATGGAAGCGCCAGGCACCATAATGCGTGCGCTGCCAAATTGTGGAGGGATAACTGTAGGGTATAACGAACTGCCAAAAGGGACCGATTTTACTCCTTTATTGAAAGGGTTAAATAATGACAGCTGCCATAGCCCACATTGGGGCTATATTATAGAAGGCAGAATACAGCTTATATATGATGATGGAAAAAAAGAAGAGGTAGGTGCTGGAGAAGTTTATCACTGGCCGGCAGGCCACACGGCGATCGTCCTGGAAGATATAAAAATGTTGGAATTCAGCCCCACCAAAGAGTTCACTGAGGTGATAACACATGTCGGTAAAAAAATGGCCGCAATGTCTGAGTAATTCAAGAGTGCCGGGAACAACCCTTGCAAATGAAGAATTAATTACAAGAAAGGTTTCAAAGGGGCACGCCGCAGCAGTTTTTGAAACCTTTCATTTTTCAACCTTTTATTGTACCATCAAATAGCGGTTCTAATAATTTCGATGTGTTATTATACAAGGAATATATCAACCTTTTTTGGGACGCCCTCTCCCGCTATCCGTTTGCACTCCCTCCCGGACCTGTTCCGGGATCCCTAAATTACTAGCACAAATCGTCGATGTTTTACGAGGCTTTCTGCATACAATAAAAGGCTCCCCTTAGCCGGGTACCGCTCCTATCGGGGGGGCGGCTACTATATCGAGACCGTGATATTATATCCAGCTACAGTGAATCTTTCTTCCGCAAAAAATAAATTTTGATATTTAACTTTTTTGCGATATTATTATACGAAAGTTAGTTACGGAGCATTAAAAATCGTTCCAATTGCTTTTTAAGGACAAAATCAGCGACACCAAACGGTAAAAAATAATTAAAATAAGTATGTCTATTTACAATTGTTTTAGAAGACAACAGAAATAAAATATATTGTGGGAATATGATCCATTGGTCTATACCCCCAAAGTTATGCTTAACTATATGACGAATATACTTTTTTTGTTGGTGTTTCTTTTTGTTGGTCTCCCTTCAAGTGCCCAGTCACAAAAAGAAGAATGGCAGAACTATATGGCAACCTACGAGCAAAACAAGCCTGGTTCTGTAACCCTAAGAATGGATTTAATCAACAGCGCACCTCTATTAGACTATGAATATGTGTTGGTGACTGGGGTGAATTTTGAAACAACTAGTAAAG
>JBBSJN010000347.1:0-2441 GCA_038257235.1 Chitinophagales bacterium | reverse complement strand
AGAGCATCCCGACAGACTGTCGGGAGGGTCGTTGGTTCAAGTCCAACAGGGGGAGCAAGCCGTGGAGAAATCCACGGCTTTTCTATTTGTATTATTCCAACCGTTTCATTTCCACTCCCAATTTTCTAACTTTACTGGTATATTTAATTAATACTATAGAAAATGAAACTATTACTTCTAATCCTGTTGTCAACAACATATTCTGTTACCATTTTAGGTCAAGCAGGAAAAGCCCCAACAGGTATTACTTACGAAAGGCGTACGAATATTATGAATGCCCCCAAGTGTAATGCTTCAGAGGTTTATCTGAACAAGAATATAAAAGCACAGTTGGCAACTTACTATAAGGACTATCCATATATCGCCGTTGATTTTACCTCATTCAAAGGACAAAACGGTTATACCGATAAGGTAGATGCCACCAGGATAGTTTATCCTTTTAAAATAGAGATGTTGGTTTATTTAAAACGAAGTGTGATGAAGGAAGGAAAAGAACGTACCGAATATGTTATCTGGAAATATGATAGTGAATATGAATATGCAACCAAGCCGGGAAAGAAATGCGATTTTTCTCTGGTTCCTTCATCTCAAATAACATTGATTACAAAACAAGTGTACTGACTTTAAATTGCTAAACCTATTGCAACATTCCGCAGTAAGGGGAGCAAGCCATTCAAATAGAACCCTAACTACCCCACAAACCAGGCAATCAGCATTGAAACAAGTCCAACTGCTAATCCACCATACACTTCTTTAGCAGTATGATCGGAAATAATAAAACGGGAAGTGCAAACAATACCCGTTGCCAGCAATGCAACAGAAATATAAATTCCAAAATGGAGTGGTTGCGAAAAAGCAAGCAATAAAATAAATGTCAGTGCCACTCCCATTGAAATGGCATGCAAACTTACTTTCATAATAATATTAGCCATCAAAGCAAGGCTTACGGAAATCCAGATAGCCAGCGTAAATTGTACGGCTGTTGCGGGATAATCAGGTAAGTTTCTCCATACATACCAGATCCAGAAATACCAGACACCACAAGCTACTAATGGAATGATACGGTCTTTTTGTGTAGTCAAATGAAAATCGGAAATAAAGTTCAACCCTTTTAATAAAAGCACTGTAACCACCGGGAAAAAAGTGTACATCACAAATCCCATTATCAGCGTCTTCGTTTTATCAAACGGTTGAAACCCGGCAAATAAATTCGGATGCATGTACACCATAAAATAAACCAGGTACACCGGTACAAATACAGGATGGAAAATATAGGAGAATATTTTCGCCAATAGCTTTATTGCCGCAGGCTGTTCATTCATTGCTCCGGTCTGCAACTGATTTTCTCCATCAAACATCATTCTTGTGCTCATATATTCAGGGGTGATTATTGCAAAGTAAAGGAATCCTTCAAAAGAATGTTGTTTTACTATCTTTAGCCTTATAAATCCGATTATCCAATTATTTGAGTTCGAAATAACCCTCACCAAATAACGCTTATGAAAAAAATCCTCCTTGTCTTTTTACTGTTCCTCTTATTTCAGGAAGGGAATACGCAGCAATCCAATAAATCAAAGTTGCAGGCCATGTACGATGCTATTAAAGAAGCAGGCATCAAACATCCGGAATTTGTAATGGCACAATGCATTCAGGAAACAGGCTGGCTGAATTGCAAAAAATGTTGCTACCGCAATCATAATCTTTTTGGATTTTATGTAAAAGGTAATAAATGCAAAAAGTTTGAAGACGATGAAGAGTGTATTGAGTATTATAAAAAGTGGCAGAAAAAAAGGTATGCTGACTGGCGAAAAAAATATCCCAAAGCAGACTACTATCATTTTTTGAAACATGTCAAGTATGCTACCGGCGATAAGTACACGGCTGAACTAAAGCCGAAAGTGACCTGGGTAAAAAAGAATCTTAAATTATAGTTTCAGGTTTCAGGTTCTTAGAGAAAAGTTTCATCAAAATTTTCAGAAAGTATTGCTATGACAGAACTTTAAACATTTAAACCTGTAACCTTAAACTACTTCTTCAAACCCCTTATATCATCAATATGAAATTGGGTGTGGGCGGCAAAGATATTGTTGAGAAAAAGTAATTCATTGATACCTTCTGCTTTTAACATGCCAATAAAATCTCCGCTGTAATACCTTGAATCCACAACAATCACTTTTTCATAATTATTAGTGAGGAAAGGCGCAAAGGCATTGCCGTACGATTCTTTCACCATAGCAATTTTTCTTCCGTTCTTATGCTGCGTTTCCATTTTACAAATCGGCAAATCTCCTTGTAGAAAAACTGAATAACTATTGGCGCCACTAACCTGTTCCGCATACATTTTTGATTTGCCCCAATAGCTTAATGATTTGCTGGTGCCAATGTAAAAATTAACTGAATCGGGAAATAAATAATATCGTACCGAGTCCGGATTGTTTTTT
>JBBSJN010000346.1:0-2453 GCA_038257235.1 Chitinophagales bacterium | reverse complement strand
AGGCGACCCGACGGAGAAAGCCTTTGTGAATTTCCTGGCAAGCGTAAATGAAAAAGACAATTTTGTTGCTAAGACAGTGAAGCAGATCGGCTATCCAAGATGGGATAAAATTTTAACGAGACCTACAAATAAAAAAAGGGGGGGGGGGTAAATAGCCAAAATCTTTTAGAAGATTCCATTCAAACTTATTATGTTCCTTTTGTAAGAGATTCTCAGAAATATGTAAATGCGTCGATGATTTTGTATATCACCCCTACTGATACCTCCTTTTCTTATAGATGAGATTGGCAATATGCCCAAATGCAAAATGATATGAACAGTCTAAATGACCCAGCTGAACATTTTGCTGCATTTTTTATGCAACTAGATAAGGCGGTATTTGGACACACAAAGTTTAATATAACTGATACAAGTTTATTTAGAACTCCCAATGGTCCTGCGGGCTACCTATTATTAGATTCAGTCGTGTCCACCAATACAAACAATTTTTACGAATTAGTTGAATTCTGTCAGGACGTAACTTATTTTTACCAGGCTTGTCCTTACACTCTAACCGCCTGTAGCGAAGGTTGCGATCAATGTTACCTTTGCATGGAATCATTTGTGATAACCTATTGCTGGCAGGAATATGTTGATATTGGTGGTGGTGGAGGCGGCACGGGTGGCAGCGGAGGCGGTACCGGAAATAATGGTGGTGGGAGCTCGGGTTCCGGCGGCGGTGGTTCTACACCGCCAAATTGTGACCAGCAGCCGGAACCATTTGCAAAAGGCAGTGGTGGACAGACTAATGTTATAAATCCATGTGGAGGCGTCGGATGGGTGCCTATAGATGATGATCCGCCCTATGATCCAGATTTAGACCCCGCATCTTACTCCGAATCTGCCCAAATACTACTATTTGAACTAGATTACCGTGTTCAAATGGCTACTCAAGAACTTACCATATTTGACGGTTTAAACAGAACCCAGCAATTGCAATACTTATTTAACGCTAAAGATGCACTAGATTGGGCGCAATCACTTTATCCAAATTCTGTATTAAACGGAAACGGTGATGCATTTCGTCATGCTTACTTTAGTGCATTAAATGCAAAAGTTTTGGGCGTTAATTTAGCAAAGCAGCTTGGAGATGCACACGAAACTTTTCCTAATAGCAATCAGTTAGAAAATACAATGGATTTATTTAATAATCAGTTTGGCAGGAATTTATTTGTGTCATTATCACAAAATGGTCAAGCCGGACATTTTTTTAAAGAAACGGTCAACATTCTTTTACGTAATCATAAGATTCCCAACGGAGAATTAAAAAGGTTATCCCCTTTAGGTCCAAATTCCGAAATTTTATTGACAACACAACTTGTCCCAACAAATTAAATCCTTTGTATGAAATTTTATCATTTGATTTTTTTAAGTTTACTATTTTCATGTACAAACAAGTCAAAATCTAATTCTATTACTCTAAATACGCTGGAGATAGACACTACATTTAATATTAAAATAGACAAAGCATATCCAACAACACTTAAAATTAAGATTACAGGAAATTCCAATGATACTTTTGGGATATCTGGTTTCAAAATTCCAGGAGGCATGGTAGATACCTTTTGGCATGTGGACTGGTACCAGAAAAATATCATTATCAAATATGAATCTTATAAAGCTAAAAGTGGACAGCTAAAAATAGAGTACCAAGTGTATTAATTTGAGTTAGACTTGAAACTTCAAACTGATTTGGTTTGCAATATGTATCATCAGCCTGGTAGCACTTTCGTATTTTATTATAAAGTATGTTAGATCAAGGAAAAATAAAACATAGTTTGCACAATTGAAAAGTAAGTCGGAAGTAAAAATTGTTAAAGACTCCGCAGTATGGTTTTTTTTATGAAAATATTTTATGCCAAAAACCATATTAGTGAACTTATAATTTCTTAGCATATAAAAAGCCGTTTCATTTTTCAATGAGACGGCTATCTTTTCTTTCATTTTATGTTTACAATCAATGTGGCGAAACAGTCGGCTCGTCGTTTACTACCGGTTCCGGGAATATCATCTTATTGGCTTCCACTTTCATGTAACTCATAAACAGTGGCGCTATTAATATCAGCGTCATCAGTAACATTCCAATAAAGAAACCAGACGCCGTATAAGTAATTAAAGAAGGTTTTTTTGAGCTGAACGGCGGAGTAGGCTTATCCAGTATTGCAATAATGGGTCTTGCCTTTTGCAAACGCCATAATGCTTCTTCCCGGTTATTGGCCGCAGCATCCCGCTGGCGCACTACCCTTTCTTTTGCCGTCACCAGGTTTTCTTTGGGTATGCTGTATTCAATTTTAGAATTGGGTACAAACATAGTGCTGTTGTTCATTACTATTGCCCTACGGTCGTAAATGCTGAGGATATCCTGTAAAGAATCTATTTTCTTAACGGTAAAATCAAAATCGCTTTTGGCCTTT
>JBBSJN010000345.1:0-2463 GCA_038257235.1 Chitinophagales bacterium | reverse complement strand
TAACCTGGTCCTTATTAATAAAGGAGATGATTATATATTGCCGGTTTATTTATACTCAGCCGAATTGCCTTTTCCTTTGCAAATACTCAATTATCATGATGCACGGGAAGGTCAGCTTAATAAGATTGAAGAATTTTGTGAACGGTTGATTGAGAAATATACGGTTTGATTTTCAATCTTTGTCGGGATCAAAGTAAATGCCTAAAAGAAACATAAAAAATCCATAAAAAACAGTTCCTGCTGCAACCAAAATAAAATATAAATGACCAACGTGATCACCAATAAAATCGAAGGCCTTATCTGTATTTACAACAAATTGAGCATCTTCTGAAATACCTGCTTTAATAAAAAAGAAACCAATTATACCCAGTATTAATCCTCTGGCAAAATATCCATACCAGGCAAGAAAATGCGTAAGCCAAGTAATTAATTTACTGAAATGCTCAATATTCAATCTTTCTTTATATCCTTTTGAAATACCATAAAAGAACTGAACAAGCGCCGTGATCAATATGAGAGCACCTAAAATAATAATTAACCAATCTCCCCAGCTTTCCTGTAACATTTTACCTGCAATTTCTCTTTCTGCTTTTGGTTGCCCATCTTCCTGAACACTACCAGTGCCAAGGAGAGCCTGTATGGCTGAATAAGCAATGAATGCATCTGCGATACTGCTTAACCCGATACCCGAACGCCTGATCAAACCTTTTGCTTTAGTTCCGTAGCCGTACGGATCCATGAATGTTTCATACATACGCCAGGCTATATAACTGATCATCCCAACCAGGATTATCCAAATGAATATTTTCCCAATTATGTAATCATTCAGGTAAACAAGTAAACTGCCTTCATCCGCACCTCCCTTTTTAATTTTAAGAAATGAAAGAATAGCTATTACTCCTACAGCTCCATATACCATGCCTGTAGAAATGCAACCATACATTGCAAGATATCGGGCGAAAGTTTTTTGTTTATTGCTTTCTTTCATGCAGCCTATGCTTTAAAAATAATATCCAATAATTGTGCCCCTGCACTTTTGCGTATATCAAACTATTCCTGGTATTCCTGTTCTGTATTGATATCCCAAATATTTTTTTTATCATCAATTCCAGAAATAATATTATCTACTGCAGTCATGGCAGTAAGCATAGAGTGATCAGCATTATTGTATTTATGCATGCCATTTCTCCCTATAAGAAACAGGTTTTTAAATTTATCAACATATTCCTGAATCTGGTGAAATTGTCCATACGTACCAAAATATGCGGGGTAAGTTTTTTCCATTTTGATAACTGTATAATCAAGCACGTCCACTTTGTTAATCAATTCGATTTTTATCAATTCCTCAATGGCTAGTTGTGCAAGTTGATCTTCATTCAATTTCCAAAATTCATCATCTTTATTGCAAAAATATTCCAGGCCTAACCAGACTGTGCCAGGATCTGCAACCATAAAGGGACTCCAATTATTAAATATTTGCAGCCGGCCAATCTTAACATCTTTCTCCTGGATGTAAATCCAGTTGTCCTTTATTAAACCCTCGTTCTTTTTTAATTTCAATTGTTTTACAAGCAAACCTACTGTTATGAAATCGCGGTATTGTAATCCAGAAGCAATTTCTGCTACATGCGCAGGTACTTCATTACCTATACCTGCAATAAAATCTTTCACTGGCATCGTAGAAAAAAAATAATTTCCTGCAAATGAAATAGTTCGATTTTTTATGTTATCTGTAGCAGTAATTGAAATTATTTCATCATCATCCGTGTGAATATTAGTAACATCTGTATTGAAATGAATCTGTCCTCCTTTTTCCATTATTATTCTCGCCACTTCTTCCCATAACTGACCTGGTCCGTATTTGGGATACAGAAACTTTTGAATCAAACTGGTTGATGTATTTTTTTGTGCGAGATCAGCCTTTTTTTTAAATGGAATTATATTTTTCAATGCATGCAATATGGCTCCGGTAACAGACAGTTCCTTAATTCGTTGTGCACCCCATTCTGCAGGTATTTTATTACAGGGAACGCCCCATACTTTTTCTGTATAATCTTTAAAAAATGTTTGATACAGATTTTTACCGAATCTATTAATAAAAAAATCTTCCAGTGTAACTTCATCTTTTCTTGGAAAGATTTTAGAAGCCGTATAAGAAAAAAAGATTTTAAACATTTTCAACAGACCCAACTTATTAACCGTGTCCCAGGATAATGTAACCGGGTAGGTGAAGAATTTTTTTAAATAATATATTCTAGATACTCTTTCCCGTATCAGCATGACATTGTCTTCGTCACGGTTTGGATTGGAATGGTAACTGGAAGCAATTATTTTCTTTTGTTGATTTTGATATTGAAGTATTAGTTCCGTTTCTTCATTTTTTTCAAGGTTCATAATATTAAGCCACCATTGCATCACCCTGTCTGACTTTGAAAAAAAACGGTGCCCTCCAATATCTATTCT
>JBBSJN010000344.1:0-2518 GCA_038257235.1 Chitinophagales bacterium | reverse complement strand
TCAGTGAACATTGAAGTAATACCATTGCTCGATGCAATTGACCTGCACTTCCTCATTCTTTTTAGCGATACAGAGCCAACAGGGAAGAAACAGTTGGCAGGCGACAATCAGCAAGCACCAGTCAACCATATAAATGACGAAAAGGACATACGCATTGAGCGATTGGCAAAAGATCTTGTGCAGGCCCGGGAAGATATGCGAAGCATAACCGAAGACCAGGAAGCGGTGAACGAAGAATTGCAAAGCGCCAATGAAGAATTGCTTAGCGGCAGTGAAGAATTGCAAAGTCTGAACGAAGAGTTGGAAACAAGCAAAGAAGAATTGCAAAGCACCAATGAAGAACTGATGACAGTGAACCAGGAACTTTTTGACCGCAATGAACAGCTCAACATGGCCAGGTTCTATGCTGAGGCTATTGTAACCACCATACACGAGCCCTTGTTGGTTCTTAGCGAAGATTTCAAAATCAAAAGTGCCAACAAATCATTTTATAAAACGTTTTTACTTACGGAAGAAGAAGCCATCGGCAAAATATTATTTGGCCTGCAAGGCAATGGATGGAATATCCCCGGGCTGAGTAGCCAGCTACTAAGAATTCAAAAGGGAGACGAAAAATTTCTTGAGTGGGAGCTTGCTTATGATTTTCCTAAAGTGGGACAGCGCACCATTTGCTTCAATGCACAACCGGTACAGAAAGAAAATGCAGCAAATTGGATATTGCTCGCCTTCAACGATATCACCGAAAGGAAAGAAAAGGAAAAGACAGAGAAAAAAAATACAGAACACCTCAAAAAGATACTGGAAAATATGCCGCAAATCACGTTAACCGCGGCGGCTGATGGCTCCATTACTTATTTCAACCAGTTCTTTTTTAACTATTCAGGAATGACTTCCGTTGAAGCCATGGGCCATGAATGGAAAAAGGAAGAAATGATAAAATCTGACATGTTCGATGATGTCGTGAAGTGCTGGCGGCAGGCCATGGCAAGCGGCGAAGACTTTAATATGGAAGTGCTGCTGAAAAGGAAAAGTGACAATATGTACCGCTGGCACCAGGGCCGTGCAGCAGCCATACGAAATGAAGAAGGTATCATCACGTCGTGGGTAGGCGCCGCGATAGATATTCACGATCGAAAAACAAAAGAAGAAGCCAAAGATGAATTTATTGCTATTGCAAGCCATGAATTAAAAACCCCGCTTACAACTGCTAAAGCCTACATTCATATGCTGCAGCAAAGCATGGAAAAAAGTAATTACAAAGATTTGATTTTTGCACAAAAAGCCGGTGCATCTATTGACAGGCTTAGTGATCTTGTTGGAGAATTACTGGATGTAAGCCAGATCCAGCATGGTAAACTCCCTTTAAATATTACGACGTTTAATTTTAATGATATGATGGCCGATGCAATAGAAGGGGCGCAATATACATCGCTAAATCATAGCATTATTTGCACCGGGCATATAAAGGAACCTGTAACAGGTGATAAAGAAAGATTGCAACAGGTAGTTATTAATTTACTAACCAATGCTGTGAAGTATTCACCCAAAGCCAATAAAGTGAACGTACATGTAGCAGAGGAAAATGGCAGCGTAAAAGTTTCTGTAAAAGATAGCGGTATTGGTATTCTAAAAGAAAATCTCGATAAAATATTTGAACGATACTATCGGGAAGAACAGCGGGCAGTACATTTCCAGGGCCTTGGCATTGGGCTTTCTATTTGTTATGAAATTATACAGCGACATGGTGGTAAAATATGGGCGGAAAGCAACCCTGGCAAAGGCTCGACCTTTTATTTTACTATACCCAAATAATTATTATCATAGGAATAGTGATGAATAAATTGATTCTGATTTATGATGATGATGTAGAGATATTATTGCTTTGTAAAATAATTTTAGAGCGGCAAAATTACCGTGTGGAAACAAAAACACATTGCGATGATATTATCAATGATATAAGCTCACTAAAACCTGGTCTGATTTTAATGGATATTTGGATTCCTGAGATTGGCGGTGAAAATGCAACCAACCTTATGAAAACTAACGATGCGACCAAACACGTTCCTGTCATACTTTTTTCCGCAAATCCTGGAATTGAAGAGATCTTCAAAAGAACAGACGCAAATGGTTATTTAAGAAAACCTTTTGATGTAACGCACATGTTAGAATTAATAGGGCATCATATTTTAGCCGGGTCGAAAACCAATTAGCATACACCAGTACAAAGCAATTTTATCATCATACAAGGCTGAAATTTTATCAATAGGGTTAATGTGGGATTGTATTTAATACATCCATTTACCAGTGAAGTATCATCGTGCGGAAGATTTAGCAGAAGAGCAATCACTAACACACGACACAGAAAGCAACCTTTTCCTGATGGTTGTCCCCCACCCGACTTTGTTATAATAGTTTGTCCATGTGAGCAGTGAGTATCTTAATCCGATCGCTACCGGATTAAAAGTTGCAGGCATAACCTTAATTCCTTAAAGTTCGGTGGGACACCGGCCAGGAGGGG
>JBBSJN010000343.1:0-2521 GCA_038257235.1 Chitinophagales bacterium | reverse complement strand
AATTACTTTTTTCGTCTTTATATAAAAGTCCAGGTGAAATTATATCTCCATAATAGGTATCTACGCCAAAATAAATCCTTCCATTTTTATCCTGGCACATAGACGAAATATTTATTTCTACTCCAGGAGATTTATTGACCAGGCTGGTATAATTATATTGGCTAAATGCTTTGGTAGCAGGGTCGTAGATATTCAACCAGGACGGACTGGTAGCCACCCATATTTTTCCAGCCCTGTCTTCAAGCATTGACATCACCACCAGACCATGAACGGTTGCGGTGTCATTGGGATTAAAATAGAACCTTTTAAATCCATAACCGTCATAGCGGGTTAGGCCATTGTTAGTGCCTACCCAAACGTATCCCAATTTGTCTATTAAGACGCTTTGCACCTGTGCGCCGGGTAGTCCGTCCTTTTCTGTAAGCTGGGTTAAGTTTTCCGAGTTCAATTGCGCATGAACATTTGTACATAGAACAATAATTATACTTAGTAAAACTATTTTAAGCATATAAAATGCGACTGGTTTTAATGTAGGTTTCATTTATAATTAATAGTTTAAAATCATTATAAACTCAGTTCCTTCACCTTCTTTTGTCTCCACCTTCATTTCACCACCATGTCCTTTCACAATATCATAGCTTAATGATAATCCCAATCCTGTTCCCTGTCCCGTTGGTTTGGTGGTAAAGAAGGGTTGAAATATTTTGTTTTTCATTTCTTATTAAGTTTTGTATTTTGTTTTGCAGGTGGTAAAAAACTTTCACCAGTAATTACTTTCTTTCTTGTCTTTTGTTCCAGTGCAAGCCTTGCATCTTTAGCAATCTTTCCACCTTTCTTTCCCGCCACTGCATTTTGTTTTACGCCTTTTGCTTTGTCTGTTTCAGCAATTTGTCTTGTAGATAATTCTGCTAATGCAGTAAAAATTAATTCTGCCTCACTCATATGGTCACGCAGGTTTTGTGTTTTTAATCCTTTCAGGTCTTTATGTTTTTTAACGGTAAGCCCAGTCCATTCACTGTGAATGATATTGGTTAAGTAGGCAAACTCATCACCTTTTTGCACGCCGCTTTCCTGCCAGTAATCAGTTAATTTATTCCGGGTTTCCTGGCCGGTCATCCTCTGCTGAATCCACTTCTCACTTCTACCCAACTTCTGCCAGTTTTCTCTTGCTCTATCCAAACTTTGTTCGGGGTCAGTTATTTCCTGCATACGTTCATAGCCTGTTTTGGCCAACCATTGTTTAAAGGGTTCTGCTTTGGGAGAAGGGATGGATTGGATAAGACGGAGGAGTTGTTCGGTGTCAGCTACATCGGTCATCCTCTTTTTACCATCAGCAGCAGGCATTTTCAACCCGTGACAGTTCGTCACGGTTTCATTTCCTTCTTTTTTCAATCGTTCTTTTAGTTTTCTCCAATATGCTAAAGGGTCAATGCTCTCTGTAAGAATCGCTACAATATCTGTAATCGAGAAATACCATTTTTGCTCCTCTTCATTCCAGGCAGAACGAACCTGTTTGCTTTCGAATAATTTAATGTTGCTCATAAAATATTATGTTGGTATTTGAATAATAAATGTTGTGCCTTCTCCTTCTTTCCCTGCCTGCGCTGCCGCTTCGGCAGACAGGCCCGCCCGTTCCGGTACGGACGGGGTCTCCACCTTCAACTCACCTCCATGTCCTTTAGTTACAATATCAAATGCCAGTGATAAACCCAATCCTGTTCCCTGCCCGG
Organism: Chitinophagales bacterium; assembly: GCA_038257235.1. Taxonomy (GTDB): domain Bacteria; phylum Bacteroidota; class Bacteroidia; order Chitinophagales; family Chitinophagaceae; genus JJ008. The sequence goes on along the minus strand of JBBSJN010000343.1, from coordinate 791 downwards.
TGGGCTTGGTGGTAAAGAATGGTTGAAATATTTTATCTAATACTTTTGGAGGGATGCCGCCTCCATTGTCAAAGACTTTTATTTGAATACTTCGACTCCCCGAAGGGGGGTGAATCGAAGTTGTTTTTATTTTAACAGTAGGTTCATAGTCTAATTCAGGATGCTGATGCTTTTTTTCATTCACTGCATAAAAGGCATTCGTCAATAAATTCAATATCACCCTGCCGATATCTTGCGGAATGATATTGATGTTGCCAATAGAATTATCGAAATCTGTTTTCATTGTTGCATTAAAGGATTTGTCTTTTGCACGCAGGCCATGGTAACTCAATCGTAGATACTCATCGCACAATGCATTGATATCGGTTGGTTCTTTTACTCCGCTACTGCTGCGGCTGTGTTGCAACATTCCTTTTACAATGCCATCTGCCCGTTTGCCATGATGATTTATTTTTTCCAGGTTCTGGATAACATCCTTCATAATTTCTTTGGCATCTTCCAGGTTGCCCTTTTCCAGTTCTTCTTTCAATTCATCCAGTAACTCTTTACTTACTTCACTAAAATTATTAACGAAGTTTAGCGGGTTCTGAATTTCATGGGCAATGCCGGCAGTAAGCTCACCAAGACTGGCCATCTTTTCGGATTGAACCAATTGCTTTTGTGCGGCCTGTAAATTGGTGAGTGCATCTTCGGCTCTTTGTTTTTCTTCTTTTAATCTTTGCAGATCAATTCTTGCCTGCGTCAAATCTTTAAAACGGGAATAAGCCAATGAGAAAACAGAAGCTGTTCTT
>JBBSJN010000342.1:0-2537 GCA_038257235.1 Chitinophagales bacterium | reverse complement strand
GGCCGTTTAATATGAAACAATGTACTTGGTAATGTAAAGTACCTATTTTTGTCCTGTAATATTTAAACTAGGGTACAAACATAAAAAAAGAAAAAATGAGAAAGATTTTAACCATGCTGGCAGTTATTTTTTCAGCATTATCCTTAACTAGTCAGGCGCAAACCAAAACCGGAAAAATTACCGGTACCGTAATAGACGGAAATACAAAAACAATCGAGTCTGCAACCATAACGTTGTTAAGAGCTACAGATTCATCTGTAATAAAATTGAGTGTTGCGGATAAAACCGGTAAATATGTTTTTGAAGCCATTCCTGAAGGAAGATATTTTGTTTCCATATCAGCCATCGGTCATAGTAAAGGATTTTCAGAATTTGTTGAAATAAATTCTTTGAACAATTCAGTAACGCTGAAAACAATAGAATTAGTTCCTCAGGCTAAATCTTTAGATGCTGTTATAGTTACAACTAAAAAGCCACTGATAGAACAAAAGATTGACAGAATGGTGGTAAATGTGGAAGCCGCAGTAACGAATGTTGGTAGTACAGCATTGGAAGTATTGGAAAAATCTCCAGGTATTTCTGTTGATAAAGATGGTAATATCAGTTTAAAAGGTAAGCAAGGTGTACAGATATATATTGATGGACGTCCCACTTACCTGGCTGGTGCAGATCTTGTCAACTATCTTACCGGTTTAAGTAGCAGTCAATTAGACCAGATTGAAATAATGACCAATCCACCGGCAAAGTATGAAGCATCCGGTAACAGTGGGATCATAAATATTAAGACAAAAAAAACAAAGCAGGTTGGCTATAGCGGAAGTATTTCATCTACTTATAGTCAAAGTCGTTATCCTCGTCTGAATGAGTCGTTCAATTTTAATTATAGAAAGAATAAGGTAAATCTTTTCACTAACTTAAGTTATAATACAAGAAAAAGTTTTAATGACATTGCAATACAGCGAAAATTTATTGAGTCATCTACGAAAGAGATAACATCTCATTATGATCAGGAAACAAAACTTAAAGACGAAAGTCAATCTTATTACGCAAAACTTGGTATGGATTATTCTTTTTCAAAGAAGACAACATTTGGTTTTGTTTTAACCGGCAATATAAATCCAAATAATTTTAGAAGTAACAGCGATGTATACATCTCTGATCCAAACAAAAATCCGTTAAGCCGCACTTTAGCAAACTCCGGGAATGATACAAAATGGAAAAGCTTTACCACAAATTTAAATTTTCGTCATGTATTTGATTCTACAGGTAAAGAATTAACAGCTGATGTCGATTACTTAAATTATGACAGGAGAAATTCGAATTTTCTGATCAATGCTTACTATGATCCATTTGGGTTGCCTTATATGAAGGCAGACACTTTATACGGCAATTTGCCTCAGGATATAAATATCCGCACAGCAAAGTTTGATTATTTACATCCGCGAAAGAATGGTGCAAAATTTGAAGCTGGTGTAAAAACAAGTTTTGTTACAACTGATAACGATGCTATTTATGATAGTCTGAATTATGGAGTGAGGGTAAGGGATATTAACAGAAGTAATCACTTTAAATATGATGAAAATGTAAATGCTGTTTATGTAAACTATAGCAGGCCTTTAAGCAAGAAAATTTTTGGCCAATTTGGTTTGAGAGTTGAAAATACAAATGCGAAAGGAAACCAGTTGACAACCGGTGAAAAATTCAAGAGAAATTATACGCAGCTTTTCCCCACTGCTTATTTCCAATATAAAGCCAGCGAAAAGAACAGTTATGGATTGAACTATGGTCGTAGGATCAATCGTCCAAATTACGAAGACTTAAATCCATTCCTGGAATTTCTGGACAGGTATACTTACGAGAAAGGCAATCCAAATCTAAGGCCACAGTTTTCACATAATGTAGAGTTGAGTCATACCTACAAGGGATTTTTGACAACAACGTTGAACTATACGAATACTACTGATATTATAAATGAAGTGCTTGAGCAATTTCCTGATAAAAACGAAACTGCCATTAAAAAAGAGAATATTGCAAAACAGCAGCAGTATGGTATCGCCGTTAATGCAGGTGGGCAGCTTAAAGAGTGGTGGAGTGCTAATCTTTATGCAAATGTTTATAATAACAAGTTTGAAGGCATCATCAATGGAGGTTTTGAAACAATCAGTGCTTCAACGGGACAGTTCAATTTGTCGAATCAGTTTAAAATCGGAAAGACATGGGGTGCCGAGTTAAGTGGGTTTTACAGAACGCCTGGTATTGATGGAGTTTTCAGGATCGGTGGATTTGGAATGATGAATCTGGGTGTGAGCAAGCAAGTATTAAAAGGTAAAGGTGCATTACGTTTCAGTGTCCGTGATGTTTTGTGGTCACAAAAAATTGACGGATCTATAAAATATGGAAATATTGATGCAGCTTTTCAGCAAGTAAGGGATTCAAGGGTGTTTAGTTTAAATTTTTCTTACAGGTTTAATAAAGGGAAAGTCAATTCACAGAAAAGAAAAACAGGTGGTGCTAGCGATGAGCAGGGCAGAATTAAT
>JBBSJN010000341.1:0-2539 GCA_038257235.1 Chitinophagales bacterium | reverse complement strand
GCCAAAGGAAATAATTGTTGTCCTGGTCTACTAATAAAAGCGGCACGCCAACCTGCCCAAAGTGCTCCTGCTACATCCCATCCGTGTGCTGCAACAAGCAGTGCTTCGTTTGGCTTGATACCCATTTTTCTTACTGCCCAATCATAGGTGTCTCTAAAGGGTTTGAATTTCCCTACATCTTCTACGCTTAATCGTTCATCAAAGTAGTCTGTTAGGCCAGCACTTTCGAACTGTTTTTTAACTCCTTCATTGGATGAGTTTGTAAAAGAGACTAATTTGTAGCCATCATTTTTCAATTGAGACAATGCATTTTTAACCTCTGGATGTGCTGGTAAATCGCTTAAGGATGTTACTATAACCTGTCGTGCTTTATCTTGTGAGATGTTTATGTTATGGTTAGCGGCAACCATTTGCAGAGCAGCTGCACCTATATCGCCAAAATGCTCGTATTGTCCACTCGCAGACATCACTAGTGAATAGTGTAGCATTGTTGCAAACCATAGCGATACTAAATCATCCCTACCATTTATAGCTTCAGCAACTTGCTGTTTCAAATGGGTAAGATTTAAAAGTGTTTCATTTACATCAAAAAACAGTACTTTTGGTCGAGCTTTTGTCAAACTTATATCTTCTTTTTCCTGTGTGTTTCCTAACATCATATTTGGTAATAGTATTCCTGTTGTTCCCATGATCCCCATATTTTTTATAAAGTTTCTTCTGTTGTTTTTCATTTTGTCGAAGTAAGTTTTTTATTGTAAAGATAAAGATTTAGACCCCTCAATGAAATGATTGCAATTGATAAGAGTGGTGATTTAACATCAATTGGAAAAACATTGTCAGGTACATCTGTGTGCATGTGTACATAATTTGATATTCGCAACCATCAAAGGTTATGGTTTCAATTGATGATTGGGAATTTTTGATGTCTTTCCTTCAATCGTATCGTTCAACCGTATCGTTCAAATGTATCGTCAAGAGAATCTTGTTCTTTTTTTGTTCTAAAAGCACTTCATCCTGAAATCTATCCTTACAAGAAAAAAACAAATAAAATGGCTCTGAATAAAGCTCGTTTTGAGAAGTTGTTTAAATTAATCATCTTTCAAAAAAAATTTTAATATCCTTGTTTTAATTTAATCTATAATGTTTCTTTAGAATAAAGGCATTAAGTACTTTTGGAGTCATCAATTGAATATACTATGGTTGTTTGGGGATTATTTATTTTAGGGATACTTATATTTTTAGCGTTGGACCTTGGTGTTTTTAATCGAAAGGCCCACGTCATAAGTGTAAAGGAAGCCTCTATTTGGACAAGTATTTGGGTGACGATCTCGTTTTTGTTTTCAGGTGTTATTTATTGGTTATACAGTACAGGTAACATAGATAATGTAGATGCTTTAAAGCCAATGGATGCTACCATAAAATACATTACAGGGTATTTGATAGAGCTTTCATTGAGTATTGATAATATTTTTGTGATCGCTGTTATTTTTAGTTCATTTGCTATTCCTCAAAAATACCAGCACAGGGTTTTGTTTTGGGGCATTTTGGGTGCTATTGTTTTTAGAGCCTTGATGATATTTTTTGGTGTGGTACTGATTAAAAAATTCAGCTTTACTACCTATGTGTTTGGAGCATTTTTGATTTTTACAGCTTTAAAAATGTTGTTTTCCAAAGAGGAAACCTTTAACCCAAAAAAGTCCTTTGTGTATAGAACTTTAAGGAAAGTAATGCCTATTACCACGCATATGAATGGCGAAAAGTTCTTTGTTAAAATACGTCATATTACGGCGGCAACTCCCTTGTTTATTGCCTTAATAGTGATTGAGTTTACAGATATTTTATTTGCCCTTGATAGCGTACCTGCAATCCTTGCTATTACCTCTGATCCTTTTTTGGTTTTTAGTTCCAATATCTTTGCCATTCTTGGGCTGCGGTCTATGTATTTCTTTTTAGCGAATATGCTTGCCAAGTTTGCGTATCTAAAATACAGTTTGGTTGCTATATTAACCTTTGTAGGGATTAAACTTATTTTGGCGCATCACTATGACTTTCCTGAATGGCTATCATTGGTATTTATTGCAGTTTCGCTTACAGTTGGGATTGTAGTTTCTTTAAACAAGAAGGTAATAGAAAAAGATTGACCAAATATAGTATAGCAGCCATCATGTGGGTTTTTGCATGACTAGGGAAATCTTTGTAAAACCTTGGTGCTATGATCTGCTCACGAATGTTCCTATGATTTAAAATATTTTTTCCGTAACCAAAACGAAACCCGTACCAATAAAATCAAAGCAGGTACTTCTACCAATGGTCCAATAACCCCAGCAAAAGCTTGCCCTGAATTCAAGCCAAAAACTGCGATGGCAACGGCGATTGCCAATTCAAAATTATTTCCTGCTGCTGTAAAAGCGACTGCTGCTGTCTTGTCGTAGTCCGCTCCCATTGCTTTGGTAAAGAAAAAGCCAATGATGAACATTACGGTAAAATAAATGAGTAAAGGCACTGCAATAATTAGAACGTCCATTGGAATTTCTACGAT
>JBBSJN010000340.1:0-2539 GCA_038257235.1 Chitinophagales bacterium | reverse complement strand
ATTAGGTACTTACCCAATACTTTTTCGTCGGATGACTCTTTCGTCGTCGACAGGGTTTGCTTTGCAAAGATAAATAAGTTCAGGTATTAAAGTGATTTTAATTTATTGTTTTTGCGCATGGATTCGCCAGTCATTTCGATAAGATGTGCCTGATGTATAATTCTATCCAGAATAGCATCGGCAATAGTATTCTCGTTAATGTATTGGTGCCATGCTGATATGGGTATCTTGTCTGCTGCCTTATGTTCAAATACGTAAGACAGCTTCTGACTTTGCTGGTATCTTCGGTAATGCTCGCAAAATTGTGAATATTGTACCCCATCCGGATAGTTCTGTTTATACTGTTCCCACAGCATAAACTTTGTCACGCCTATTCTATATAGTTGTTTATCCATCGCAGGAAACAAACCATACAACTCTTCATGTGATGGCTTCTCTTCTGATGGTGGATATATGATAGAATATAGTTCCTTGTCACTGAGCTGAACCAACTCCTTATACGACATTGGGTGTTTGTCTAATACCTCTTTATACTTGTTGATGGTATTTCTGGACATGCCAGTCATCAAACTGATCTGCCTATATAAATAACCTTTTAAACTAAGCTTTAAATATTGTTTTAATTTGTTCATCGATACTATTTGATTGGCCATATAAGGGTGTTATTTTACCCTAATATAACGCTCAAATCAACATCTCAAAGTGGTTCAGTTTGCTCCGGAATCACTGGCTCAGTTTGCTCCGGATTGAGTGGTTCATTTTACTCCGGAATACTCAGCTGCTTCTTTATATCTTGTATGAGCCATTGTTCTGTCATGTGCTATAATCTATTAAAATTACGAATTTGGTGCGGGAAATGCCAATGAATACGTCCATGCAACAGCCTTCAGTTGGTCTTTGAGTACTTCTAAATTTTCTATCAGTTGTTCGAAGGTTGGTGCATTCTGCTCATAAATCATTTCTTCCACCATTCTGTTATAGTCATCCTTCCAGACATCTATTACTGCAGCTATTGGTGTTGGATTTAGGGTTGATGGATCGTGTCCATTGTAATCAACGCCACCGACCCTTGAAAATTTATACCTGTGTGCCACTATAGTTTCATAGAGTTCTTGATCATGGATTGCATTTTCTGAAATTCCAGCCTTAGTTAATTGATATACATCATACAAATGCCGACTCAATCTGTCAACGCGAATTTTTCCAGCTGGCTTATTAAACTCTTCGTGCAGCAAAAATAGCTTCTCTAAAAAGGTACGTTCCGGATTTACCGTTGGAACTGTAAACAAAGGATCTGCAAAATCCTTACCTGCATATACTTCATCTACCAATGAACCAAAAGTCTGAACGGTAAAAGGTTCTCGCAAAGATCGGCATCCAATTTCGATCTGTATTCTAGGAAGTACATATCCTGGAGTTGTTATAATATTGGGATAATATATCTCAATGATTCTTGGATCTTGATCACTGTCTGTAGCATCTACTACTACAAATTCTAAGTCGTCAAATCCTGCAGTTGCAAATCGTGCTTGTAATTCTTCAAAAAAGATACCTGTAGTGTAAGCTCCTGCATGTTTCCTTAATGCTGTCAATTTAGACCTTGAAAGCTCATTTCCGTTCCAAAAATTCCTTGTCAATGACCAAATCAATATCTTCTGAAAACCGTTCGATCAGTTTCCATGCTTTACTCAAGGATGTACCACCCTTAAACACTAGATGTTTGGCAATATCCATTTGGAAGATGATTTCCAGCGTACGACTTACCCACCAATCCTTTTCCACAGCAAATATCGGCATTCCTGTTTCATTACTGATAGCCTGAAAAATATCCATTTTATCAGCTGGATCTAGATTGTAAAAATTAATTTTCCCCATCGATCAGTGCTTTTCTCATTATTTTCTGAATCCATACCGGTGCCAAAGCAATGTCGTGCTTTAAGTCTTTTTCATCTTCCTTTGTCAGCAAAGTTAAAATTTTCCTTTCTTCTTCTTCGGTTACTTTACCGATACCGATTTCTTTTAATGCTTGAATGGCTAGACGGCTGATTTTGCCCTTTGCCATTAGATTTTTTGGAGTCGTCTTTTTAAACTTGATGGTACGCTTACCCACTTTTATTATCCGGGGCGAACCATCGGTGAGCATCACTATGTTTATTGGTACTTGTGTGCTCAGTCCTATTGCATTTAAGGCATAACTACCCGTAGGAAGTGTTCTTATGCGGTCTCTTTTGGCAATGGCTTCTGCGACTTCTTCTGCTGATGGTACCAATGAACCTATTAATTTACTTATTTTTGGGCGTACATAGATACCTTGTGCTACACGCTTTAGCATATTTTCTTTTTCTAATCTATGCAGCGCCACACGAACAGCTTCAGCACTACCCAAATGCTGTAAGTCTTCAGGAAAAATCAATACGCCTTTCGGAATCGTCCTGATTTTTTCTAATATATGTGTTTCGACACTTTTCATTTTTAAACGCTTTAATTTTGTAACAAATATATGCTAAATTTGTTACAAAACAATAAGGATCATTTTTAT
>JBBSJN010000339.1:0-2544 GCA_038257235.1 Chitinophagales bacterium | reverse complement strand
CATTTAAGCGAACTGGCATTAGGTGGCACTGCAGTTGGAACCGGAATCAATACGCCACCTAAGTATGCTGAAAATGTTGCAAAGCAAATAGCAACACTAACCGGCTTGCCATTTGTAACAGCCGCAAACAAATTTGAAGCCCTGGCTGCACATGATGCAATAGTAGAAGCACACGGCGCATTAAAGATGGTTGCAGTAAGTCTTATGAAAATTGCAAATGATATCAGGATGCTTTCTTCCGGGCCAAGAAGTGGTATAGGTGAAATTTTTATTCCTGATAATGAACCAGGTTCATCCATCATGCCAGGAAAAGTAAACCCCACTCAATGCGAAGCATTAACGATGATTGCTGCACAGGTAATGGGCAATGATGTTGCGATAAGTATTGGTGGAAGCAACGGCCACTTTGAACTGAATGTTTTTAAACCGGTAATGATTTACAACTTCCTGCATAGTGCAAGATTAATCGGCGATGGATGTGTTTCATTTAACGATAAATGTGCAGTCGGTTTAAAGCCTATTGAAGCGAATATCAAAAAACATCTTGATAACAGCCTGATGCTGGTTACCTCTCTCAACACAAAAATTGGCTATTACAAAGCAGCTGAAATTGCACAAAAAGCTCATAAAGAAGGAACTACGTTAAAAGAGATGGCCGTTAAGCTTGGGTATGTAACACCTGCCGAGTTTGATGAATGGGTAAAGCCGGTTGACATGGTTGGCAAACTCAGTTAAATAATAGTAAAATAACGATACTTACAGGAAAGCCTGCCTTTCCTTTAAGTATTTTTGATCTGAAAACTTGCAAATAAGTATTCTTTCATCTAATTTAACACTCGATTTAATCCAACACCTTTTAAAAACAAAAATATCCGCCAAATGAAAAGTATTTTACCCTTGCGAAATTTATTCGCATCTCCATTAAAAATAGTTAAGCCAGCAACACCAAAGGTTGAAGAAAAGCAAACACCTTACTTAAGAGCTATTCTTTCTGCAACACCGTCGCCAGTTAACGCCGAAAAGAAAATCAATCTTTCTACTCCTGATCTGAATGCAGCATTACGCTACATAAAAGAAAGTTCACTACTTAGAAGATAAAACTCTTTTCAATCAAACAATTACACGAAGAGATTATAACTAGTACCCTTGAGCATTTACCCATTATAAAGCCCCCGTTTTGGGGGTTTTTCTATGATTGCTATTCTGTGAATAATAACAAAAAATGATTTGCTGATTTTTACTTACAAAACATGAGCACTATCACTCGTTTGTGTTTCTGTTTCCATAGTTGTTTTATTTTCTTCAGAAACATTCTTTTTAAAAAAACGGTTCTGGAAAATCAACAATGTAATTACACCAACAGAAATTGATGCATCGGCAATATTAAAAATGGGGCTAAAAAACTCAAACTGTTGTCCGCCTAGAAAAGGCAGCCAGTCCGGGAAATTTCCATCAAACATCGGGAAATACAGCATATCAACAACACTACCATGTAAAAAAGAAGAGTAGCCGTTACCAGAAAATTCTGCAATTCCCGGATAGGTTAAATAGTCATTTATTGCAGCATCATAGTGAAGGCCTTTGTCAAATATCATTCCGTAAAACATGCTATCAATCAAATTACCCAAAGCACCGGCATAAATAAGTGCCGCACAGATAATAAATCCTCTTTTATATTTCTGCTTAATTATTTTGCCAATATACCATGTTCCAAAAATGACGGCAGCAAGACGAAACAAAGTCAGGATCATCTTTCCTGTTTCATTGCCAAATTTCCAACCCCAGGCCATGCCGGGGTTTTCTATAAAATGCAAACGGAACCAGTCCGTACCAAATACCCTCACCACTTCACCAGTAGGGTATGAAGTTTTTATCCAGATCTTTAATGCCTGATCTATAAGTATAATTGCCGCAATAATTAATACGACATGCCGGACTTTCAGTGTCTTCATATAAGCCACAAATATAGGAAAGAAAGCGGCAGTGAGAAGGTCAAAAAACGCTTAAATGTCAGGTAGGTAAAGGGTTTAACAATTATTATTCTTCAAAATAAACTCTCTTTACTCGTTGAGAGATTCCGGTCATTATTTCATACGGGATTGTATTGGCCCATGTTGCTATTTGCTGTACTGGCAGTTGGGCGCCGAATATGATTACATCATCACCTTCTTTTACATTTTCAATGTCCGTAATATCAATCATAAACATATCCATGCAAATTGTTCCAATTACAGGAGCTAGTTTTTCATTTACCCAAACTTTACCAACACCATTACCCAGTCTTCTTGGATAGCCATCGGCATATCCAATCCTGATGGTCGCAGTCACCGAATCTCTTTCAACAATTGCTTTCCGGTTATAACTTACAGATTCGCCTTTCTTCAAATGTTTTATCTGAGCAATCGTTGATTTTAAAGTAGTGACCGTTTGAAGATTGAGTTGATTGCTGCCTGTGCTATCTATACCATACAATCCGATACCCAACCGAACCATATCCATTTGCATTTCGGGATGGCGAACTACGGCAGCCGAATTGGCGATATG
>JBBSJN010000338.1:0-2552 GCA_038257235.1 Chitinophagales bacterium | reverse complement strand
GGCTCCGCTCATTTTTTGGGCACCAACTGCTGTATCTTATTATAACGGCACCATGGTCGGGGTCTTAATTATTGCCTTGTCTATTCTCATTCCCGGCATGCCCAATATGATCACATTTATGAAAATGGGTGGCAATGTGCCAACGGGCTGGAGTTACAATCCTTCTAGCTGGCCGCAGCGCGCTATTATGATTGGCCTGGCATTTATCGGGTGGCTGGCATCTCGCTATTTGGGAGCCTTTCAATTAGGCTATATAGATACTGCCTGGGATCCATTTTTTGGGGATGGCACCTTAAACGTTTTGAACTCCAATATGTCACATAGCTTGCCCATTTCAGATGCAGCTCTGGGCACGCTCGCCTATACTCTGGAATTTCTGATGGGATTTATGGGAGGTACTTCCCGATGGCGAACAATGCCCTGGATGGTCACCTTTTTTGGTATTTTGGTCATTCCATTAGGTTTGGTGAGTATATTCTTAGTGATTTCCCAGCCACTTACCGTTGGCGCCTGGTGTGCACTTTGTCTGTTTTCTGCCATTATTATGCTTCCCATGATTCCCTTACAAATTGATGAAGTTATTGCTATGTGGCAACACATGGTGCAACGAAAACAAAAAGGAGATTCGTTATGGAAAGTGTTTTGGAAAGGTGGTGATGCACTTTCAACTGAAAGCGATCAACGTTCCCCTGAATTGGTAACATTTGTTGACAACCCGTGGAAAGTTTTTAAATCATCAATATGGGGAATGACTGCCCCTTGGCAGCTAACAGTTTCAGTAATTATTGGATTTTGGTTGATGATTTCCCCCACCGTTTTCCGGATGGGAATTGAAACATCTGCTGCAAACTTGAACCATTTGGGAGGAGCACTCGTGATCGTTTTTGCGGTAGTGGCTATGGCTGAAGTGCTCAGAAGTTTTCGCTATTTCAATGTTTTATTAGGTTTGGCACTGGCAGTGCTGCCCTGGTTAATAGAAAATAGCAATATAACACTCACTATAAGCAGTAGCCTTGCCGGACTTATCATAATGGCACTTTCCTTTTCCAAAGGGGAAATCAAAGAAAAATATGGACTTTGGAATAAATATGTGGTGTAAAAAAGATTTGTTTGCTAATACATTGGTGCATAAAAAAGATAGCTTCATACAATGATATAGGATTTGGAGTTGGTAGAACACTGAATGATTAAAATCTCAACATCTGCAAATACATTGCAAAGCTACAAATGCCAATCCGAAGTTCGAAGTTTTGACAAAGAGCTTGTAAGGTAAATTCAGTACAAAATTGTTTTAATCCCGAAAGCTTTCGGGATTAACGCTTCAAAAATTATATAAAAAGCAATTCAAAGCCGGCTGACAATGACACTGAAACTCAATATTGACGATATTATGGAACAGACAAAAAGAATAACAAAAATGAAAGGTAGAAAATTGATATCCAAGATAGCAAAAACCACCATTTATAATCTGGATTGTTTTGATAAAGGAACAGTTTCAGGAAATGAAGTTTCTTAATCAAAGAATATAAAATCAAGAAAACCAACACAAAAAAGCAACTCTTATAAACACTTAAATTTTAAAATTATGGATCGAGTAAAAAACAAAGTAGCCATTGTCACGGGAGGTGCCTCTGGTCTAGGAAAATCAAGTGCTATTTTGTTAGCGCGTGAAGGAGCAAAAATAGTAATAACAGATCTGGACGAAGAAAACGGAAATGAAGTAGTTAAACAAATCAAAAATGATGGCGGTGAAGCCATATTCATAAAGCAGGACGTATCTGAAGAAAATCAATGGAAACAGGTAATCCAAAAGACGCTTAAAACATTTGGAAAACTCCATATTTTAGCTAATGCTGCCGGTATAGGAATTGGGGGAAATGTGGAAGAGGTCACGCTTGCAGATTGGAAAAAACTTTTAAGCATTAATCTGGATGGCAGTTTCTTAGGCACCCAATATGGCATTAAAGCTATGAGGAAGACCGGAGAGGGTGGCTCTATTATTAATTTTTCTTCTATTGAAGGTCTTGTTGGCGACCCCAACCTACCCGCCTATAATGCAAGTAAGGGCGGCGTGACTTTGTTTACCAAATCGGCTGCACTTCATTGCGCCAAGGAAGGTTATGGTATCCGTGTCAATTCCATTCATCCGGCTTATATATGGACATCAATGGTAGAAAATTTACTTAAAGCCCAAGGTAATTTAGAAGAAGGAAAAAAGCAATTGGAAAGTTTGCATCCTGTTGGACATCTGGGGGAACCAGATGATATAGGTTATGGCGTGGTATATCTGGCTTCGGATGAATCTAAATTTATGACAGGTTCCGAACTGGTAATCGATGGGGGTTATACCGCACAATAATAAACAAACTAATAAATTATGAAAAACATACTCGTACCTACAGATTTTTCAAAAAACTGTAATAAAGCAGCTGAACTTGGGATTAAAATGGCGAAGCTTTATAATTCTGAAATCCATTTTTTCCACTTGATAAATACCCCTGTCGATTGGGTAAATTTAGATAAGCAAAAGGAAATGCGGTATCCGGAAACAG
>JBBSJN010000337.1:0-2584 GCA_038257235.1 Chitinophagales bacterium | reverse complement strand
TTTTCATCATTCCAATTTTATTAGCCTGAATGTATTACCGGATAACCTGATGAAAGATACAGGCAACACGGAAGCTCCATCGCATTTGCTGATACTTCAAAAACAATCCGGTAAAAAAGACATTACAACTCATGAGCAATTCCTGATTGACACCATTGAAAAACAAAATGAATTTGGTGCCTTCTCTATAAATAAATTTATTTCAAATCATCCTGAAATTCTCCTTGGTGATGAAATTAAGTCCGGTAAAAATCAATACGGCAGAGCAACGGAAACTATCTGGCAATCCGGTAATATCAACGCAATTAGCCAACAACTGGCTTCTACAATAACAGATGGTATTCATAGCAGATTTAATAAAAGTGCTTTTACTGTTAGTATTCCTGCTCAGCAAGTTGACAATAAAAAGCAACTAACTTTTTTACCAATGCCTGAAAGTAAACCCGATAACAGTTCTGTACAATTGGGTTTGTTTGATATGACTCCGGCAGGAACTATCAACAGAGCTTCTGCCTACATCAACAACCTGGATGCAACAGTAGTAAATAAGAAAACTGCCCGGGTATTAAATATTGTCAGGGTAACTGATAAGCCTGAACATGAAGCTATCTTAATGCTTACTGCCAAATCGCTGGCGTTTCAACAGTTTGCTTATAAGATTTATTCTAATGTGGAAGAAGTACAGTTTCCGGTAAACTGGATGAGTGCTTCTGCTATTCACAATGAACTTAAAAATCTCCCTGCGACACTCCAAAAATACAATCACAGCTATTATAATGAAGGTGAGCCTGTATTTCATTTGTCATTTAATAATAAAGAAGATGATATAATTAAAGAACCGAATCCGCTTTACAAAGAGGGTACTTTGATTGTTCATGATAACCGTGTTGGTTTTATTTCCTTTCTCGGTTCGGAGAATGGTGAAGCAAATTTTATCCCAAGCCTGTATGAAAAGAAAGACCTGGCATTTTACCAGCAATATACAAGCATCAGGGACACTTATCTTTCTTTGGTTGAAAAAGAGATAACTGATAAAACTGAGCAACCTGATTTAAGAAATCAGCTTAATGATGCTTATACGGCTCTGATAAAAGGTTATGGCATTCTTAATACTGCCACCAACAAACAACGGATATTAAAAGACGAAGCATTTGGTTTAATGATGCTGTCATCACTTGAACGAAAAGAAGGCGAACAATATGTAAAGGCTGATGTGCTCACCCAATCGCTTATTCCAAAATACATTCCGTTTAGTACCGACAATCCATTGGAGGCATTGGCAAAAAGCCTGAATGATAAAGGCCGAGTTGATATTGAGTTTATTGCCGCAGCTACTGATACTACAGAGCCCGAAACCATTGAAGCATTGGGTAGTCATATTTACCTGAACCCTGTTCAAAATGAATGGGAAACTGCCGACGGATTTTTAAGTGGCAATGTTGTAATAAAATTAAAGCAGGCCACTGAAGCAGTAAATGCTAATCCGGATAATGTTCATTTTCTGAGAAGTTTGCAGGCTCTTGAAAAAATACAACCAGAGAAAATTCCTTTCGAGTTACTGGACTTTAATTTGGGTGAAAGATGGATACCAGTAGATTATTATAACCGCTTTGCTTCTCATCTTTTTGAATTGAATACCGAAATAAGTTATTTCCATTCGGTTGATACTTTTAAAGTAAAAGTTACTGGCGGTAACGCAAAGACAAACCAGGAGTTTGCTGTAACCCCGAAAAATGGCAGGACGAATTACGGAAATACCCTGTTGGAACATGCTATCGAAAATACTTCGCCTTTTTATACTTATGAAATTAAACTTGGTGATAAAACAATCCGGATTCCTGATAACGAGGCAATACAATTGGCTCATCAAAAAATTGAAACAATCCGGAATAAGTTTACGGAATGGCTGGGAGAACTGCCAATTGATGATAAAAAAGAACTGGAGCAGTTATACAATGACACATTCAATTGTTATGTGTTACGGGATTATGACGGCAGCCATTTACAATTTCCAAGCCTGGACAAAAAAAGATTGGGAATTGAAGACTTATACAGTTCTCAAAAGAACTCCGTTTGGCGAATTATGCAAAACCGTGGTGCATTGATTGACCATGAAGTGGGGTTGGGTAAAACATTGACAATGGTGGTGGCTTCTTATGAAATGAAGCGGCTTGGCATTGTAAACAAACCGATGATATTAGCGTTAAAAGCCAATGTGAACCAGATTACTGAAACCTATCGCAAGGCTTACCCCAATTCAAAAATATTAGCACCCGGCGAAAATGATTTTACTCCTGCAAAACGGATGAGGCTTTTCCATGAAATAAAAAATAATAATTGGGATTGCATCATTATGACGCATGACCAGTTCGGTAAAATTCCTCAATCACCTGAGATACAACGGCAGATATTTCAAACAGAACTGGATAATGTAGAGAAAGACCTGTACACCATAAAAGATATGGGTGGTGAAGTATCAAGGCGGATGTTGAAGGGTCTAGAAATTCGTAAAACAAATTTGCAGGTAAAACTTTCTGGTATATTAAAAGACATTGAAGAAAAGAAAGATGCCGGTGTTAATTTC
>JBBSJN010000336.1:0-2590 GCA_038257235.1 Chitinophagales bacterium | reverse complement strand
AGTTTTTTTATTCTTTCTTCCTTTTCTTTGTTTGAAAAGCAAACTACAGTGAATGCAACTTTAAAAGCTGTGACGGTATATCGAAGTGGTGCAACCCTTTCCCACACTGCATCTGCAGCGCTTCCTTCCGGGGACAATGAAGCTACTATTGAAGACTTAAGCTAAATTAAATTTGATCCTTTCAAAACAACTTTCATTCTCTTTATCCATAGCATAATTAATTAAAGCAGTAAACTGTTCCAGGCTTAGTTTGCAACTTATATTTACAAACCTCAATTGTGCATCATCCGGGTTTTAAACAGCAACTATCAATTGCGAATGACAGTGTTTTAATCTTGGTACTCCTTGATGTAGGTACATTGATTAATGTTGTGGACAGAAAGGCCCTTTTCTAAGTTTAAAGCATTTACTCCGCCTTGCGGGATCTTCGATTTTTAATTTTTATTTTCACCTCATGAACCCCAAAGCAAATTTCTATTTTATCAAACCCGGCAGCTGGCAGAAAGAAACTGAAGAACTGAGAAAGATAATACTCAGTACCGGTCTTACTGAAGAGGTTAAATGGGGCTGTCCGTGTTATACTTTTGAAGGTAACAACATAGTGCTCATTCACGTATTTAAAGAATACACTGCAATACTTTTTTTTAAAGGGGCATTGTTGAAAGACAATGAGAGTCTTCTTGTACAACAATCCAAAAATGTACAGGCTGCAAGACAACTCAGGTTTAATTCTGTAGCAGAAATAGTGAAATATAAAGCTGATATTAAGGCTTATGTTTTTGAAGCTATAGAAGTAGAAAAGGCAGGATTAAAAGTGGAAATGAAAAAGACAAAAGAGTTTTCTATGCCGGAAGAATTTAAACAAAAGCTGATAAAGGATGCAGAACTAAAAAAAGCTTTTGAATCATTAACTCCGGGCAGGCAGCGGGGATACTTGCTCTATTTTTCCCAGGCAAAACAATCAAAAACCCGTGAGACCAGGATTGAAAAATACTTGCAACCAATTATGAATGGTAAAGGCTTGAATGACTAACGGAAAAGTCTATTTGGATAATTTTTTATCTGAAAAAAAACGGCCTCTAAAAAAAAAATTTAAGCGAAGTCAAATTGGGCGGGGATGTAAAGTTTCATTAAAATGAAGTGTTGGTGATTAACTTTTAAATACCTGTATTTATAAGCGATGATTTTTGGAGACTTTTATAACTATAACTTATAATAATTACCTGCTTAAGATCGCAAACATTTACCCCATATACTTGTTGAATATATAATGGTAAGTGGCAGTACTATACACTGCATAAATGATTTGAATAATGAAGACAATACTTTTCTCAACAATGATCTGTTTAACTATGAATACACTAATGATATTTGACTTTACAAAAAACGCTGATCTGCAAAACTGGTATGTAGTTGATGATACCGTCATGGGTGGTGAATCTGCGGGAAAAATGAGTATGAATACAGAAGGTAATGGCCTGTTCCAGGGACATGTTTCACTGGAAAACAATGGTGGCTTTTCTTCCATCAGATATGAAGCCGAGAAAACTAACCTCAAAGGTTACAGTAAATTTGTCATAGCATTAAAAGGAGATGGCAAAAATTATCAGTTCAGGGTGAAGACAAAAAAAAGTCAAAGCCATTCTTATATATTCAACTTTACAACCAATAGTAACTGGCAAAATATCGAGATACCATTCAGCAGTATGATTCCTTCCTACAGGGGCAGAACCCTTGATATGGCCAACTTCCCCGGCGAATCCCTGGAAGAAATAGGCTTCCTGATCGGTAATAAAAAAGAACAGGATTTTACATTGGCTATTGATTATATCAGCGTGCAGTAATATTTCCCTTCTCTTCCCAGCAATGTATTCTCAGTGGCGAAGGTTGCGTTGTTTTACTTATGCAGTTAGTTTTACTACTATCTAACGTGAAATTATCATTCACGCAGAAAATGTGTTTTGTATGAAAGCAAACACAGCCATTTGTGTACAAATACATTTTTATCTTTTGTTGTATGATCACCAGTTATATTGCTAAAGTACAAACAATTTGAAGCATAAACTGAGGTGGCTATTAGCAATAATAATTCAATAAAATTCATTCAAAAAAAAAAGCAATCGCTACCCCGGATATATCGCATTGACAGCGCATCTTATTGTAAGATCTGCGTCAGAAGGCTTACATACTTTTCTTTATAAAGCGCATCTAACATGCCTGCTACCCTCTTTTACACAACATAGATAAGATCTTATCATCTTCTTTCATTGATACAGCAAACAGCAAAAAACACAACTTGAGCCTGGTAGTTTGGTAGAAAGAAAAAGTCTTCTGAGATCAATCTGGAGTAATACTAATTTTTTCAATTCCAGGAACCTGGATGTAAATCAATGAATAAATATTTCAAAATAATATTTTAAAAAACCTTTGAATCATCAAATAAAGTTTGTACTTATGTTCCCCGCCTTCCTGAAAGTTTTCTCAAAAATCCTCTTCCTGGATTAACCAGCATTTTTAAACATTTAAATTATTTTTTTATGAAACAAACAAGCTTGTTAATCATTACATTATTATTCCTGTGCGGATTTTT
>JBBSJN010000335.1:0-2591 GCA_038257235.1 Chitinophagales bacterium | reverse complement strand
TGTGGAATTAGGGGAAGTAGAAATTAAAGGGAAACTGTCAGTAACCAAAACAAAACACCTCCGGGCCGCCTTACTAAAATCCGGTCTAGAATTATTGGAAGATAAAAAGAGCATGCTTATTGAGAAGATAAAAAACATCATTGTGGAAATGATTCACTACAGCGATGAGCCTCCTACCTTGAATTTTTCTGCTTACCTGAGTGAGAAACTGAATTACGATTACAATTATATATCTAACCTTTTTTCGGAAGTAAAGGGTACTACAATTGAGCATTATATCATAGCTCACAAAATTGAACGGGCAAAAGAACTCTTAATTTATAATGAACTTAACCTCACCGAAATTGCCTACAAACTTCATTATAGCAGTGTTGCCCACCTGTCCAACCAGTTTAAAAAGGTAACGGGTTTAACGCCATCTTTTTTCAAAAAAATGAAGCACAAGCGGCTAACCGCACATGAAAACTTGTAAGTCATTGCTACAAATAATATGGCGATTGACGGTTTAGAAATAAGTAAATCATGTAACTAATTTCTAAAGTTGTGTAAGGGTTATGGAATGTAATAGGCTCAACTTTGTTTATTGTATGAACAATATCAAAAACCCAAATTGTCATGATTAACCAGGTTGATACTCCAGAATTGGAAAAATCTAAAGCACACGTCATCGTTAACATTATAGACTATGTACCCAAATCCGTACTCAGTAAAACAATTATTCGAAAAATAACGGGCAATGTTACCGTTTCCTCCTTCGATACCGGTGAAGAATTGACGGAAAAGTCTTCTCCATTTGATACGTTTATACAGATCATAGACGGAGAAGCAGAAGTGGAAATAAACAAAACAAAACAAAATTCAAGCTTGGTCTAGGCGAAGGCATCGTGATTCCTGCACATTCAACGCACTGCTATCATGCTAATGAAAAGTTTAAAATGATTTCAACGGTTATTAAAAGCGGATATGAAATTTGAAAGCAATGAGTCATTAAAAGGAATAGTAACATTCACGTTAAAGCACTATGGATTTTAAAGATTATTATAAAATTTTAGGCGTAGCTAAAACTGCTACGGAAGATGAGATAAAGAAAGCTTACCGAAAGTTAGCGGTAACGTATCATCCTGATAAAAACCCAAATAACAAGGCCGCTGAAGAAAAATTCAAAGAAATTAACGAAGCGAACGAGATCATAAGCGACCCTGAAAAAAGAAAGAAATATGATGAACTAGGGGAAGACTGGAAGCACTATCAGCAGTCTGGTGGCAAGCAAGGGTTTGATGGATTTAAACAGGGGAATGGAGGCAACCATCATCAATATAGCCAGGGACAACAGTTTAATGACCAAAACTTTTCTGATTTTTTTGAAACCATTTTCGGAGAAAGGTTTGGGGGCAGCCAAAGCAAACAGCATTCCTACAAAGGTCAGGATTATAAGGCTAAACTGGATATTTCATTAGAAGAAGCGTACTCGGGAACCACACGGCAATTGTCACTTGAGGTACAGAAACTGGAAATGAAAATAAAGCCGGGCATCAAGGATGGTCAGGTATTACGACTGAAGGGGAAAGGTAGCAAAGGAACAAACGGAGGCGAGGATGGGGACTTGTATATCACTGTTTACGTGGCAGATCAGCCTCCATTCAAAAGAGAAGGAGATGATTTGTACGCTGATATTGAGGTGGATTTGTACACAGCCATACTTGGAGGGCAGACGCTTATCAAAACCTTGCGTAATCCGGTAAAGATGAACATAAGTAAAGAAACAGAAAATGGAAAACTGCTGCGGTTAAAAGGAATGGGTATGCCTAAATACGGTAAAGAAAATGAGTATGGTGATTTATATGCTGTGGTAAATATTATAATGCCTATAAATCTTTCATCCAAAGAAGTGGATTTGTTCCAGGAGTTATCCACGATTAAAAATATGTCCCATGCTGAAGCAATATAACAAATCTGAAAACAAGGTAGAAAAGCAAAGACAACAGCAGTGGTTTTTTGATGCACAGTTAAATTATTTTGCCAATGAAATAATGCAAACACTTGCTATAGAAGATGAAGCTGAGATCACTCAATCACTCAACAGGGCTTTCCAGGCGTGTATCACATTGAATATTCCATTCAATCGGAATTTTAAAAGAGTATATCGTTTTGATGGAGAAAACATGATTGCTGATTATAAAGTTTCCGGCCTCGCTTGTTACCTGATTATTATCAATTGCAATCCAAGCAACGAACGTGTGGCAAAAGCCCAATTATATTTTGCTATTAAGCAAGCAGTTTTTTGATGAATGTCAGGTCAGATCATTAAATTTTGAATTCTTCTACTGAAAGTGCTTAGCCTTAAGATTATCCGGATATAGCATTATTTGGGTGTGTTATAACTGGCAGATCATAAACCTTATTTCAACAATAAGAATAAAAAAAATCTGATTCTGAAATACAAAATATTGAATGACTATCCGCAATTAGGTGCAAACTAATTTTATTAGTATTTTTATACTAATAAAATTAGCTATCATGCAGATCAATGATTTTTTTACTCTTTATTCAACAGAGGCAGACTGTAAGCAACATTTCAAATCACAAAGAGA
>JBBSJN010000334.1:0-2599 GCA_038257235.1 Chitinophagales bacterium | reverse complement strand
TAAACTTATTACTCCATCCGTTTTTAGAAAGGGTTACTCACCATAATCCCATATTGATGTTATTGGCATTAGTTTGTATAGCAGCTTTACTAGTACCACTGCATCATAAATTAGAAAAATGGGCAACGCATAAATTGGTGGTGAAGAATAAACAGGTACGACTGGCCAGTGCTAAGAAAACGATTGAGGAATTAGAAAAGACTTAACTTAATTGGATTATGAAAAAGCTGCTTATTTGTTTATGCTGTTTTATAGTAGTGCAAAGTGGTTTTACACAAAACAAAACTGATAGTTTAAATGCTGTTTTAGCTGCCACGAATAACCCTATTGAACGATTTGACTTATATAGCAAAATAGGCGAAGAATATTTTTCCAGTGGCAATAACAATTTAGATTCTGCTTCCTGTTTAAAAATGCTGGAGATAGCACAACAACTGGACAACGATTCATTACTGGCTATCAGTTACAACTTCATTGGAAACATTTTCCTGTTAAATACAGGAGATTACAGTAAAGCCCTTGAGTTTTTTTTCAAGGGGGTGCCGCTGGCAGAAAAGGAAAATGACAAAAGAAGATTAAGTTCTCTATATGTTGATATCAGTATTGTGTATGAAAATCTTGAGAACCCCACTGAACAAATACTTTATATCAGAAAAGCGGAGGCTTCCTTACCCGAAAAGAATTCTCCTGTGTATAACTATATGGTCAGGCAGGTGCAATATAATTACAGCAGATACTTTTTATCTGTTCGAAAACCGGACTCTGCCATGCATTATACACAGGCATTGAATGAAACTAATCTCCGGTTAAGAAGTATTCTTTATGAGTCATATGCTCAAATGTTATTGGGCGGAGTTCATGAACAATTAGGTGATAAAGAATTAGCCAACTTTCATTTTAAAAGAGCAAATGCTCAATCAGATTCAATGCAGTATTCCTATGTGAAATTTATTATTAAACCAGTGTATATTAATTTTCTGCTGAAGAGCAATAAAATTGCAGCGGCACAGGAGCAGGCGCAGCAATTACTTGAAACAGGAAAAAAAATTAATAATTATGATTTTAAACAGACTGCTGCCGGTTTTTTAAGAAGTGTGTATGATAGTCTCCGGCAAACTGACAGTGCCTATTACTATGCACGACTCGAGTCTGCATTCCGTGATTCTGTCTTTAGCAGTGAAAAAACGAATAAGATACAGTCCCTGGCTTTTAGTGAACAATTGCGCATAACAGAGGAAGAGGCTAAAAAAAGAAAAGAAGAAGAGCAACTACAGCAAAACATCCAGTACATATTAATAGCGTTGGGTATTATTACATTCATCATTCTCTTTTTACTGCTAAGCCGGAGTATTATTATCAATGCAAAAGTCATTGAGTTCTTTGGCGTTATTGCCTTGTTGATTGTATTTGAATTCCTCAATTTGTTATTACATCCGTTTTTAGAACGCATCACTCATCATTCCCCGGTTCTTATGTTATTAGCATTGGTTTGTATTGCTGCATTATTAGTCCCTCTCCATCATAAGTTAGAAAAATGGGCTACGCATAAATTGGTGGAGAATAATAAAGCGATACGATTGGCAGCGGCGAAAAAGACGATTGAAAAATTGGAAAAATAAACTGCTAGAAAAATCAGGAGAAAGCCCTAAGGGCTTTAAATTCAATAATCCCCGAATATAATTCGGGGGGAATAAAAAGTCATAAGCCAACCCTGAAAGGGTTGAATAAAAAAACAAATTATGAGCACTTACACTCAAATAATTTATCAGCTTGTTTTCAGCACTAAAAACAGAGAACATACTTTAACTGATGAAAATAGAAGCGAGTTGTTCAAATATATTAGCGGTATTTTAAAAAATAAAAAATGCCATTTGTATCAAATTAGTGGAGTATCTGACCACCTGCATATTGTAACACATCTTCATCCTTCAATAGCATTATCCAATTTAATTAAAGATATAAAACTGGCAAGTACAGATTTTATCAAAATTCAAAATCTTTTTCCGAAGTTTAATGGTTGGCAGGATGGATATGGTGCTTTTACTTATTCCATTGATGCCAAAGAAAATCTTATCAATTATGTGAAAAATCAGGAAGAACATCATAAAAAGAAAACATTTATGGAAGAATACAAAGAGTTATTAGTGGAACATAAAATTGAATATGATGAGAAGTATCTGTTGTAGTTTTATTCAACCACTTTGTGGTTGTACTGCTATCGTTGTTGTAGCCCCTGCATTTTATGCAGGTTACTAATATTTAATCCCTTCGGGATTTTTATAAAAAACAAACCGTACTGTCGGCAGCGAAAAAAAACGATTGAGCAACTGGAAAAAGATAATAGCTAAATAAATTAACATGAAGAAACTCCTGGTATTTTTCGCTTTATTATTAACGCTGCAATCTTCTTTTTCTCAAATTGCAGGAATCGATTCAATGATTCAAAAAAATTCTTTAGAGAAAGATGATAATAAACGTATTGATATCATTTATCGTAGCACAGCCTTTATTGGTGAAACTGATCCGCTTTTGGGATTGAAATATGGGCAAAGTATAATAGCATACGGTAAAAAAAATAAAGACATGATTGCCGAGGCCT
>JBBSJN010000333.1:0-2599 GCA_038257235.1 Chitinophagales bacterium | reverse complement strand
CCCCTTTCGAAATCAAGTACACTGAAAACCGGCCCTTTTTTACAGAAGGTACTGAGCTCTTCAGCAAAGGAAATTTATTTTATGCCCGAAGAATTGGTATCGACCCGGTGCTTTTGCATTCTCCAAGGGAATATCAGAACAACAATGAAACAATAATAAAAAATCCAGGAGAGTCAAAGCTCATCAATGCAACAAAAGTATCTGGTAGAACGGCTAATGGACTTGGAATAGGTATATTAAACGCTGTAACAAATACAAGGTACGCAACACTGGAAAATGATAATACAAAGGAGCAACGAAACGTCATTGTTGATCCGCTTACCAATTACAGTGTAATTGTTTTAGATCAGACAATCAAAAACAACTCAAGTGTATCGTTAGTAAATACAAATGTTTGGCGGAGCGGTAATGATTATGATGCTAATGTTACTGCTGCTCTTTTTAGTCTCAACGATAAGAAAAACACCTGGAATATACGAGGCAAAGCGGCCTTCAGTAACCTGATCGGACATCTGCCAGACGGAAAAACGCAAAGCGGTTACAGCCATAATGTATCAATGGGAAAAACCAGCGGCCGCTTAAATTTTAATATTGGGCAAGAACTCACCAATAAAAAATTCAATAGTAATGATCTTGGCTATTTCACCTTTACCAATTTTGTAGATCATTTTGCATGGATGGGTTACCGCTGGATAAAACCAACCAACTGGTATAACAATTTTCGCATAAATGCGAATGCATATTATTCCCGGCGACTTGATCCTGGCACTTACCAAAATGCCAACTTCAATGTAAATGCTAATGGTCAATTGAAAAATTTATGGCACATAGGCAGTATGATTGGCTACGAGCCGGAAAACAATAACTTTTACGAACCAAGAGTTGCCGGCAGGGTTTTCAGAGGATGGTCAAATTATTTTACAAACATTTGGCTTGAAACCAACAATGCAAAAAAATATAAACTTTCCTCCGAATTTTTTTATGTGAAAAGAAACCTGTTTAATAGTGAACGTTATAGCTACGAGTTTTCGCAGCGTTACCGGTTTAATAACAACTTAACGATAAGCCAGGGAATATCTTTATCACCGCAAACCAACAATGCAGGCTTTGCAGGCTTAGAGGGAAGCGAAGTTATTTTTGGCAAACGGGATATTAAAACTGTGGAAAACACTTTAAATATTAAGTACAGTTTTAATGCTACTATGAACATCAATACCCGCATCCGCCATTACTGGAGCAATGTCAAATACAAAGAATTTTTTACACTTCAACTAGACGGCTCGTTGGGAGAAAACTCCACTTACAATGAAAATAAAAATCAAACTCTTAATTTTTTCAATATCGACATGGTGTATACCTGGCAATTTGCGCCTGGAAGTTTTATAAATGTTGTTTAGAAAAATGCTGCTACTGACTTTCGACAAGCATCGGTTGCTGGCTACTTTAAAAACCTCGACAACACTATGAAGACAGAAGACAATAATAATATTTCATTCAAGGTTATTTACTTCCTTGATTATTTACAACTAAAAAATCTTAAAAAGAAAAAATAGTTTCAACTACAAAAAGAAGCATAAAATAACTGTTGAATTTTTAGCAGTTTTTTTATGAAATAATATTTCCATATTCAGGTTTCCATTCAAATTTCCATCTTCTATGACTCCATAGATAATTTGACGGGTCTTTTCTTATTATTGCCTCTAATTCGTTTTTATATAATAAAGTTAGTTTTTCGGGTGTAAAAGATGAACCATTTTCTGCAAGTAGCTTGGTGGAAAAATGATAGTACCCTCTTTTTAATTTATGAAATCCAACAATTACAACCGCTGTATTATTCTTTACGGCTCCCTTTGCCGGGCCTGTAACAAAAGGAACAGGTTTTCCAAAGAAATTCATCCAATAACCGTTAGAAGGATCGCCTGGATTTTGATCGGCAGCTAATCCAAATGTGTATTTAGAAGAGAAAACAGGGTGAGCCATATTATTTTTATATTCAGTTGCTGAAATCAAAATGGTACCATACCGCTTTCTGAAATTGTAAAATATCCTGTTAAGATGTTTGTTTGAGATAGGCATATAAATACCGGCAAAAGGCACTTTCAGTATTATAGATGCCTGCAAATTGCCAAACTCCCAATTAAACTGGTGACCCGCCATAATGTGAACATTATAACCTTTATCAGTTAAATCATTTATCATCTCAAAATCGGCCGTACTTCTTTTCTGTATCCCCTTTTTTGAAATGGAGATAAACTTAATTGATTCAAGAAATGTATCAATTAAATTGTGATAAAACTGTTTTGCAATCTTCAACCTTTCCTTTTCTGTTTTTTCAGGAACTGCAATTAAAAGATTTTTCGTTACAACATCCCGGCGATACTTAAATACATAAAAGACAAATCCATAAATACCATCAGAAATTACGTAAAGAATTTTGAAAGGAATTAAAGAGATCAGCCAGAGAAACCCGTAAATAACATAATACATAGCAGACAAAGATAAAAGCTACAAAACAATATTTTGAACTAAAAGGCTTTTCGCAGGATAATCTGTATTAAAATGTAACCCTCTGCTTTCCTTCCGGAAAGTGGCGCCTTTT
>JBBSJN010000332.1:0-2602 GCA_038257235.1 Chitinophagales bacterium | reverse complement strand
CTGCCTAAAGCCGCACTTCCTGCATCAACACCAGATGCCGAACCCGTTGCTCCATGGGTTGCTGCATCGTATGTTCCGGTGTAACCATTTACGGTTACAACAGCATCGGCTTTACTGATGTTAAATGCTGAAGGCGCTGAAAGAGCCCCATTATAATTAGCATCTGCCGCAAGAGTCGCTGTTACTTGATAATTTCCCGCATTTGTTGGCTTGGTAGCACTTGCCGCATAGCTAGTACCCAAAACACCGAGGTAACTGTATGTCACAATTCCACTAGATCCTGATTTGGTAACCGCATCCGGTCCTTGGGGGTTGGCATTATAAGTCAATTGACCTACTGGATTTACGCTGATACTAGAATTAGCTTTATTTACTGTTAAAGACACTGAAGTACTTGTTACAGATCCACAAGTGCCTGTTATTACCACCTTATATGTGCGGCCGCTAAAACTTACACTTGGCGAAGGAACCGTATAAGAATTTGAATTAGCACCTACGTTATTCCAAACTGCCGGTGCTGCAATAGTATTATATTGCCATTGGTAATTTAATCCATTTCCGCTAGCTGTAACTGTATATGTTGGATCAGCATCGCCATAAGTTATAGTTTGAGTTGTGGGGTTCGTTCCAATACTTGGAGGTGTACAAGTAGATGCTAAAATTTCAAAATTATTCGTTTTATTTGATCCTGCGTAAGGATTATTTTGTGGATCTCCAGCAAATGCTGCTTTTAATCCACTAGAGCCATTATAATTTCCTACACTCTGATTAACAACCCAATTAAAAGTCGCTACTCCTAAAGAGTTGGTGACAGCTGAACCTAATAATACACCATTTAAAGAAAAGCTTATGTTCCTTCCTTGAATTGGAGTACCCGCGCTAGCACCACCACCCTGTTGGGTTAATGTTGCCGAAAACACCACATTAGATCCATAATTTGCAGATGAAGGATTTGATAATGATAAAGCAGAATTAGCATCAGTAAAATAGGTAATTGCAGTTGAACCACTTGTCTGACCTGTTGCCGTCAAAACAAACGCAACACCTAAGTGATTTATTTTAATCAAAAAACCATCATTATAAATATTCCCATTCGCATCTGCTATGGTAAAAATATCGTGTGTGTTTACGCAGGTTTCGGGCTTAGGAGTTTCTTCAAATGTGAAGTCTACTCGTTCTCCGGGTTCCCAACCGGTACCGGTAATAATAACATACTCGCCAGGAGCATAATCTGCTTTATCGGTAGTGACCGTCGCTACTGATTCAATTGTGCTTGCATCATTGTGCAATGTCGTATTTACCTTGATTGTATTTACGAATGCAAGAGATGACAATGTAAATAAAAAAAAAGCTAGAATATAAGTGTACTTTGATTTCATAACATAACGGTTTTGGTTAGTTTTTAAAAAAGAATGAACGGTAAGATGAGAAGTGTGAAATCTGTTTAGATGCAGAAGTTATTGTCTTGCATCAAATAGAAGTTAGATGTCTGTTGTTAATTGATTAATAACAGATTAAATGTGCTACAAAAAATCCTTTAAAGCAAAAAAATAAAATAAAAAACGACATAATCAATAGAATGAACGTTTAATAACCAAATATGCTTGGCGCAAACTCCAACACTCTTCTATTTGCCTGACTACCATAATTTTATGCTGTCATAATTTAATAGCTTCACTTAATATTGCTATAATAGTTTATTTTATTAAAAGCACCGTAGATTTTAATGATTCTAAGAACAATGAACATGTAGTGCAAAACATTTCTCTTTTGCTACCTCTGGCAATACTTGTAATAATAAGGCAACTTGATTTTTATAATGACTCATATTCTGCTAGCTCTTTTGGTACAGTGATACCATATTCAGCGATGTAAACGCCATCTTTTACTAGAGAACGTTTTCCACTCCCTACGTCTATTTTTTCTAAATTTATATACTTGAACCAATCGTGCTTCGATTTTTCGGCCATATATAAAAAAAGCCGTTTCACTTTTATAGAGGTACATTGCTCCAAAAGTTCTTGAACTTGTTTTGGCCGAAGATTATCAAGTCCTTCCATTATTTCATAACACTCCACAAGTTTTTGTTTTTTTGGTGCCAGATACAAACATTCCAATAGCGCTCTTACTGGATTGGATATTTGCAAACTAAAGTTGCCCTTCTCCAAAGTTTGCAATCCAGCTTTAGAAGGCAGAAAGGAAGAACTAAAGTAATATACTTTTACATTCCAATCGTATTTAGTGAACCAAGCAGGTAGTTTTTCTTTACTACCACCAAATAATGTGATTTGTTGTGTGGATAGTTCCAGATAATGCGCTTTTCCTAATAAGGATAAGGCTGTTTTACCTCCTATATGAACACTCGATTGAGCCTGTTGTTACAAAGCATATATCGCACCATCATAAGTTGGCTGTTCTCCCACACGCATCCAAGCACCTGTACCTATTGAATAAAGCCAATGACTCTTTTTGTACCGATTTAATAATTGCGTGGAAAACCCATTCTCTGTCAACCAAGAGCTTAAATATACAGCTCCTGAAGGTTGAGAGTTTAACAATCGGTTTATTTTTTGTTCCTTTTCCAAACTATTAGTTTCTGTTT
>JBBSJN010000331.1:0-2660 GCA_038257235.1 Chitinophagales bacterium | reverse complement strand
TTTACTTCTTTCACACTTGTATGAAGTTTTAAGATTTTGTTTCATCAGGCGAATGTTGAAGAAAGTGGTTGGGTCTTCATTCACCTGGCTGAAAGTAAAACGGTAGATGATATCATCACCGGGGGTGTTGATATTATTATCTACATGTATTTCATACCGCACATCTTTGCCAAAAGTATAATAGTTGGGACCACCAAATGGCAGTTCAGCAGGAATATAGTTGGCAATGATGATTATTTTCTCCGGGCTATCAGGACTTCTGAAGGCATACAAGTCCGTATTATCTGCCAGCGGGTCGTTTGCAATCAATGGAGCTTCGCGGTGGCTCGAAGACATCAACAAAGCGGTGAATGCAATTACACCACCAAGGGCCAACAGATACTTCAGCCGCCTGCTGACATTTTTTTTCTCTCTCATAATTTTTTTTTTAGTTTAGAAAATATTTAAAATACATATCCTGCCTGTTTAAAATAGGACTATTGAATATTGGGATTTTTCAGGTGGGGTAGGGAAGAGAGCTTATATGGGTTCAAAACTTATGTACGATGGTTAAAGTGGAACAGATTGCATTTTATAATTTTTTGCTAAAATGTAAACCTTTGCTGAATTGGACTCAACATTCAGGCCAGTGAGATTTTGTTCAGAATGGAAGAAAGGTGTAAGAAAATCTGAGGAATGCTTTTTGTAAGTTGATCAAGTATTATAATGCAGTTTCTATAACAGTATCAAAAAATAAAAAATTAAGCAGAAAGAATTTTTTTTGTTTAATTCTTGAAGAATAAAAGAAGGGAAGAGTTAAACACAATCAAACAATCTATTAATCCTTGTTAAGGTCAGGTCTCTTAATTTGTGTTCTGGACAATGCCTGTTCATGCCTCCATTCTTCAATTTTTTTATGGTCGCCACTCATTAATATATCCGGAACTTTCCAACCTCTAAAATCAACCGGCCGTGTATAAACAGGTGGCGCCAGTAAATCGTCCTGGAATGAATCAGTTAGTGCAGAGGTTTCATCATTTAATACTCCGGGTAATAACCGCCCAATTGCATCAACCAAAATTGCTGCGGGCAATTCGCCACCACTAAGCACATAGTCTCCAATTGAGATTTCTTTAGTAACAAGGTGCTCCCTTATTCTTTCGTCAATGCCTTTATAATGGCCGCAGATAAGCAACAGGCTTTCTTTTAATGATAAACTATTTGCCATTTTTTGATTTAACTTTTCTCCATCCGGTGTAAGAAAAATTATTTCATCGTACTTTCTATTTTTCGAAAGTTCTTCAATGGCTTTTGTTAATGGTTCGCACATCATTACCATTCCGGCGCCGCCGCCATATTGGTAATCGTCCACCATGCCATATTCATTTACAGCCCATTTACGAAGCTGATGCACCTTTACGGTAAGCAATCCTTTTTCCTGAGCTCTTTTCATTATACTATGTTGAAATGGACTTTCCAATAACTCGGGAATAACTGTAAGAATATCAATATGCATAAGGCAAAGATAGAGAACAGACTATTTGTAATAATAAGAATTACTATAGTAGAAAAGAAGAACCCCCGGTGAGCCGGGGGTTCGCATTGAAACAAAAACCAACAAATATCCGCATTAGGCGGACTTACTTTCGTTTCGCTTATTTCGCTGAAATGTTTTGAATTGAACAGCATAATAAAGCGAAAACACAAGAGCTGCTACAACGGCTAAAAAGCCGAATATAAATGGATAATTATTTAGTTTGACAGGAGTGTAAAATGTTTTTTTCTTTCCAGGTTTTGCAAAAGGAGCTTTTTCTTCATCCACAGGCTTACTTTCCGATTTTATATATTCAACAATACTTTTAATATTGTCTGCTGTAAGATCAGGATGGTCAGGCATTGGTATCTTTTTGAATTCTTCAAAAATCTTTATTGCATCTGCATCACCGCTTTTGATCAATGTTTGAGAAGACTGAATAAATTTTACCAGCCAGTCAATACTTCTTTTTTCACTAATGCCTGAAAGTGCCGGACCTGTCATCGGCTTATTTATATTATGACAGGCTGCGCACCTGGTAAGAAAGATTGACTTGCCTTCTTCAACCGGTGGATTTGCCTTTGATTGAAAAGTTGCAATTAAAAATATCAACAGACTTAATTTGAGTTTTCTATTGCTCATTTTTTAATTTTTTTATATCTTTTATCAGTTGGTTTACTTCTGCAGAACTGGTGCCGTCATAATAGCCCCTGATTCTTTTTTGTATATCAATCAATACCAGCTTTTCACTATGAATAAAATCGTCTGGACCCCCATCTCCATCTGTTGCCACAATCATAAAACTGTTGCGGGCCATTTTATAAATATCATTTTTTCTTCCCGTCAATAGGCTCCAGTTTCTTGTATCAATTTTATACTGGTTGGCATATTGCTTAAGTTGTGCGGATGAATCTCTTTCGGGATCAATGGAAATTGAGTTTATAAGAATCTGCTTATCATCAGCAAAAGCTTCCTGTACAATTTTCAAACTCTTTGTCATTTTGGGACAAATAGATGGGCAATGAGAAAAGAAAAAATCTGTAACTACAATTTTATTATCCCAGTCAGCTGTCCCTTTTTTTTCGCCATCCTGATTGATTAGTTCAAATGCTTGAATACGGTGATCTTTTGTTTTGCCTAATACTGG
>JBBSJN010000330.1:0-2697 GCA_038257235.1 Chitinophagales bacterium | reverse complement strand
TACTGACTTTAAGGAATTATTATTTGTGTTCTCCGAAAATCTCCCGCAGTGTATCTGCAATCTCACCCAAAGTACATTTGTTTTCAACGGCTTCTACAACAGCAGGCATTATATTTTCTCCGCTGCTTGCTTTGTCATTCAGTTCCTGAAGAATCTGATCGCATTTTGCATGATTTCGATTACTTCGAAGTCTAGCTAATTTCTCAGATTGAACGGTCCTTATATTATCATCGATTTTAAGAATAGGAATTGTTTCTGTTTCTTCTGATTGGAACTGGTTGACGCCAACAATTATTTTTTCGCCGGTCTCAATATCCCGTTGATATTTGTATGCACTTCTGGCAATTTCATCCTGTATAAATCCCTGCTCAATAGCTGAAACGCTTCCACCCATAGCATCAATTTTTCCTATCAGTTTATAGGCAGCCTGCTCTATTTCATGTGTCAGGGATTCAATAAAAAAGGAGCCGGCTAATGGATCTGCTGTTTCGGCAATTCCACTTTCAAAAGCTACTAATTGTTGAGTTCTTAATGCAATTTTTGCTGCTTCTTCCGTTGGAAGGCTCAAAGCTTCATCATATCCGTTCGTGTGTAATGACTGTGTTCCCCCAAGTACTGCTGCTAACGTTTGAATAGTAACCCTTGAAATATTATTCAACGGTTGTTGTGCTGTTAATGTACTACCGCCTGTTTGTGTATGAAAGCGAAGCATCATAGCTTTTGGGTCAGTGGCACCAAGATCTTTCATAATTTTAGCCCACATTTTTCTGGCAGCTCTGAATTTGGCAACCTCTTCAAACAGATTATTGTGGGCATTAAAGAAGAATGAAAGTCTTTTGCCAAATACATTAATATCTAATCCTTTTTTTAAGGCGGCTTCTACATATGCTTTACCATTTGCCAATGTAAAAGCAATTTCCTGAACGGCTGTACTACCCGCTTCTCTAATATGATAACCAGAAATTGAAATCGTATTCCATTTAGGAACTTCTTTGCTGCACCACTCAAAAATATCTGTGATGATCCGCATGGAAGGTTTGGGCGGATAGATATAAGTTCCCCTTGCTGCATATTCTTTTAGAATATCATTTTGTATAGTGCCTGATATTTTTTTCAGGTCAGCGCCTTGTTGTTTAGCTAACGCAACATAAAATGCCAATAAGATATAACCTGTTGCATTAATGGTCATGGAAGTTGAAACTTCTTCCAGTTTTATTCCATCAAACAGCGTTTGAATATCTTCAATACTATCAATAGCAACACCAACTTTACCAACTTCACCTTCGGCTAACGGATGGTCGCTGTCGTAACCGATCTGAGTAGGCAAATCAAAGGCAACGCTTAATCCACTTACACCTTGTGATAATAAATAATGATATCGTTTATTGCTTTCTTCCGCTGTACTGAATCCTGCGTATTGACGCATGGTCCAAAGTTTACCTCTGTACATGCTACTTTGTACACCTCTTGTAAATGGAAATTTTCCAGGTAAGTAGTCGTTATTGCTATGCAAATCAGCTGCTGGAATATCGCTGCTTGTATAAATTGGCCTTATTTCTATTCCTGAATCAGTATACTTTTTATTTTCTTCTGACATATGATTCATTTAATTGCAGTGGATTCAATATACCGTAATTAATTCATTATTTTTTTTGCTTCAAAGTTTAAAGCTTGCAGCACCAGTTCATGTAAAGCTCCATTTGGTTGAGCCATTAATACTTCCAGTATTTTTTTATTCAATTCAGCGGCAGATGCAGTTGGTGGTAAAGTAGCAGCCACCTGGTTAATGATCATGATATTTTGTTCTTTAAGATTCCTTACTGAATCCCAACTAACCGGGCTTACATAAAGTTGTTGGGTGCTGTTGTACTCAAATTCATGCTTAATGTTTTCAGTCAGAATAATTTTCATTTCCACTGCTGAAATACCCGGTTGATTCAATCTGCTGATAAGATTTGGCAGTGCGACTCTTTCGGCCAGTAAAACCAGTCTTTCATAGGCTTGCAGACGCAGTCCTGTACTATCATATTTTGGACCAGTACTTACAGTAACAGGTGGTGGCTTTTTGAAGACAGCATATAGCGATATTACTACAGCAACGAAAGCTACAAGAAGGCTTAGTATCGAAAGATCCATGGATATTTACTTATATGCTACAAAAATAGGTTGATTGAGCGTAGTTTACGCTGCAATGTTTCTGTCAGCATTCTTATTAAAATTCCGTACTTCGAAACTGTAAATTATGTGACTGAAAAAAGAATAATTATTTTTACAATATGGAAAATACAATTACATCTCCGGTTGCACTTACAGAAGGAGCATTGTCTGAAATAAAAAGATTGATGGCTGTGGAAGGATTTGATACAAATCAGCGTTTGAGAATTGGTGTGAAGGGTGGTGGCTGTTCTGGAATGACTTATATTTTGGGCTTTGATCAGCCATCAGAAAATGATAAACATTTTGAAGTGGACGGAATTGGCTGCATAATGGACAAGTCGCATGAAATGTATTTATTAGGAATGCAGGTAGATTGGCAGGATGGATTAAACAACCGGGGTTTTACTTTTAAAAATCCTCTTTCCTGCCAGTTCAGCAGTTCATCCTTATAAAGGAAATCGACATCGGGATGATCACAACCAAAAAATAGAATTGTTTCTCCGGGTTTTCTTCCGTTCTCAGCCTGTATAACCCTTTCCT
>JBBSJN010000329.1:0-2700 GCA_038257235.1 Chitinophagales bacterium | reverse complement strand
TAAAAATGCTGTATCAAGTGAAAGTACTTCAAATAAAATGAGCGATGAAAATCTTGTAGAATTTGTAGAGAAGTATTTTAATTAGAATATCAACCAGCAGCTAACATATAAGGCTTAAACGAAGCCCCGCCACAAACAAAACCCCCGCCACGAAGTGAAGTACTTTCTGGGGGTTCGCTTTAATCCCCTGTCATGCCTACCGGCCTGAAAGCAACTACCGTCTTTCTCGAAAATTTTGGAGTGTATCGGAAAAAGTTGATGGAAATTTTATTTAGTGAAATGAAATTTAATTAATGATGAGGATTGCAATTTTCATTTTGTTGGTACTGATTAATATTGCGATACGCAGCATTATCCCTTATGCGGTTGTGATAAATTTTTTAATCTACTTCAAGATTTTATCAATTACGGAATGTCATACGAACAAATGATATTTTTAATTGATTAAAGCCCCGCGACTTACTGAAAGGAAATATTTACCCTTCGTCCGTAACTGTAATCCCTAGTATTATAATCAATAGAATTATCAATTCCAATGTAAGTAATATTGACCCTGGAGGAATCGATTCCATTTTGTTGAAGGTAATCCATAACAGATTGTGCACGTTTTTTTGACAAGTTCATATTGTTAATAGCATTGCCTGTAGGATCGGTGTGACCTTTCAGGGAAGCAACAGCCGAAGGGTAGTGCTTCATAAAACTCACTACTTTTGCAAGTTTATTCAGAGCTTCCTGTGTAAGGCCTGAATCACTGATTTTAAAAAAGACGTTTGTGCCTTGCACTTCTTTCAGGGCTTCATTATAATTATTTGTTGCTACAGTCAAGCTGTCTTCTCGTTGCTTTTTCTGCTCCAGCTCCTTTTCCATTTCACTTATTTTACGGTGAAGCGAATCTATTTCCAGCTGATTTTGTATGGAATCCATTATCTCAAATTCAAAGGCAGCAGAGTCCTTTTGCAGCGCCATAGTTAATGAGTCAATTTGCTTTTGCAAGGCAGCAACATCTTTTGTCAGTACAGAATCTTGCTTCATTACAAGGGTATCATTTTCTACCTTGCCGGATCCGGAGACTACTGGTTGTACGGTACGACCCTCGGAAGCTCCTGAATTCCGGTTATTCCTTGCACGTTCTGCAGCCAATTGTTGTTCCAAATCATTAATACGTGCACGCGCGTCATTTCGAGAATTATTGTTTTCATGAATTATCACCTCTATAGTTTCTTTGGTGTTCTGTTTTTTCTCCTCACGGGCATTCTGCTTCTTTTTAAGCAACTCAATTTCCCTTTTTAATTCCTCAATCTGCTCATTTTCTTTTTTTTGATTTGTCTTTTCAATCGTTTCAAGTTCGGAGGTGGAAGAGGTGCCTAAAAGATTCTGCCCTTTTGAAGACTGCACTTTGGTACTGTTATTTTCTACTGCTTTCTGAGTTTTTACTTTTACGGAATCTTCAATTTGTTTGCTTTGCTCATTCAGCGGATTTATTAGCAGAGTGCTTTCTGCTTTCGTGCTATCCGCTTTGGTTTTACTGCTCTGTTTTTTAATATTGGATGCGGCTGGCTTAACATCAGTAGTATCTGTGCTATTCATTTTTTTTCCATTCGTAATGCTATCAGATGGAATCGCCTTTGCAACTAACGGATTCTTAATTGAGTCGGCTGCTATTGCATCTCGTTTTTGTTGACTGGTTGGAGTATATACTACGCTTTTATTTTGCTGCGAACCGTCAATCGAATCCTTCTCATTGGTGCTGCTTTTAATCGTTACAAGAGATGATTGTTTACGATTGTGAAACTTAACAGAGTCTGTCAAATTTTGTGTAATGTTGGTTTGAAAGGTAGAATCATTCCGTACAACCCTGATGGAATCATTCATATTTTCTTTAGGGTCATTCCTTGGCAGAACCAAGTCTTGAGGATCAGCTACCTGTTTCAGAATAAACTTGTTCGGGTTGATGAGTAGTGTATCACTTTTCATATAGTTTTTGGTTTTCAAACTATCTAGTGATGATGCGCTTGAATCACCAATTACCGTGTAGCCATTTGGGGTTTGCATCAATGTGAAAGAATTATTATTTATAATAGTGATATTGTAAGGCTTTTCCTTGTTGGCTTGATCAGCTTCTTTCTTTTCTGTTTTAGCTTCAGGAGTTACTGCTATATTACCTGCAGGCTGTTTTTGAACTATCTTTGTAGGGTAAGTTAGCCCTAAAGGATTAATCAAAGAATCAGAGGTCAAAGGCCTGAGGACGTCTTCCACATAGTTATATGAATCAGAAGTATAAATAACAGGCCCGCGAAAATTATCCTTTCTACTGCCAAAATTGAAATTCAAGGAAACTTGAGTGAACCCGGTAACATCGTCATTAAAACTAAACTCATTGTTAAATTCATCAAGTTTGGTTCGTGTAAAATATTCCAGGTTCAGATTAACCCTGTCGCCTAATCGAAATTTAAGACCCAAACCGAGTGGGAAGTACAACTCCTCATCCATAAAATCATTCCCCAAGCCAAAACCAATGTAAGGAGCTATAAAACTCTCACGGTCAAAAACGTTTCTATTATCCGTGTAATATGTGAAAAGGAGGTCAGCCTTTCCCAACTTGTCGAATGAAGGCGTAGAGATACCTTGCAATTTAATTCCCCACGCAAGGGAAGGCAGGTACTCCAACGAGGCTGCATATAACAAAAAATCATTGTCCAC
>JBBSJN010000328.1:0-2710 GCA_038257235.1 Chitinophagales bacterium | reverse complement strand
TTCGGGTTCGGTATTTTTTAAGAGATAACCATTGGCTCCGATTTCCATCAGGTGAATAATAAACTTATCATCGTCATACATGGTAACAACCAGCACTTTTATTGCCGGATATTTTTTCCGTACTTCTTTGGTAGCTTCCATGCCATCCATAATGGGCATTTTCAGGTCCATGATAATAACATCAGGTGAGATTGTTTCCAGACCTTTCATCAGATCTTCACCATTATCTGCTTCAAATATTACTTCCAGATTCTCATCTGCTGACAGACCTACTTTAAGTCCGTCACGATAAATTTTATAATCGTCGGCAATAGCAATTTTTATTGTACTCATGATTGATTTGATTTAACCGGTACATGAATGTTAATACGGTAACCTTCAGTGCCTCCAGTGAAATAAATAGAACCCTTCAGCAATATAATCCTGTTCTGAATATTTTTCAAACCCAATCCTTCTTTTTGATAGCGGAGTTCTTCAAACTGTTCCTGGGTAAGGCCATCTCCATTATGAAAAATGACAAGGTCAAGTTCATTGCCCGTAAGTACCGAGCTTATCAGGAATTCTGTGGCATTGGCATATTTCAACGTGTTGTTGATCAGTTCCTGTACCATTCTGTACATACTGATATCATTTTCCGGGTTTTGAGTTGCATAATTATCATCCAGATTGGTGTTGGCATTCAAAAGAGATCCTTCTGTAACTTTTCTTACGAAATGGCGTATGGCTTCATTCAGACCAAATTCTTTCAAGATATTCGAATGTAAATTATGTGAAATCCCTCTTACTTTTTGAATAACATCATTCAACAACTCTCTGCCTTTTTCATGTAGCTTCTGATCTTTTTCGTCCAATACATCTGCCTTGATCCCCAGCAAATGCAATTTTGCGGAGGAAAGAATAGCACCTACTTCATCATGCAATGTTTCTGCAATGCGGTGCCGTTCCTGCTCTTCACTTCTAACTGCGGCTTCTATTAATTGGTTTTGTTGTTGCTCCCGGAGTTTATCCAAGGATTTCTGGTACTTCAGTTTTTTTTGCTGACTAAATATCAATGCCACCAGGAAACTGGTAAAAAGCAACAGCATTACAGCTATACCAATTATCACAAGAAACCGAATGTCTGTTTCAGTATTTATTCCGAGAATCATAAAAAGCTTTAGCAATTAAAATACAAAAAATGATGAAAGAAATATTTGTTACATCCCATATTCCGACTGCGAAATTTTCAAATTGTTTCAAAAATGCCTGGTAAAACAGTACAATTGGAAAGTTAATTACTACATACACACTGAGACCGGTAACAACCCAGA
The DNA here is from genome assembly GCA_038257235.1 of Chitinophagales bacterium. Classification (GTDB taxonomy): domain Bacteria; phylum Bacteroidota; class Bacteroidia; order Chitinophagales; family Chitinophagaceae; genus JJ008. The sequence continues at coordinate 1,400 of JBBSJN010000328.1, read as the reverse complement.
AAGAAGGAGGTCTTTTGTCATCAGTTATTTCGGCATTCAAAATAAAAAAATAATATTGAAGACAGTATAATAACAGAAGTCCCATTTCGATCGAAACAAGCCGATTGCTAAAACTCCAATGATAAAAAAAGTCTTCAAAGAAAATGAAATTTACCAAAATAAAAACTCCGAAAAGAAAGGGGATTATCTTTTTCAGCGTCTTTAAATATTGTTGATTCAAGAGGATGAAGAACCAGGAAAACATAAAAAATCTAACGATGGATATGATATTGTATATATAGTTATTGGTGGTTAGCCATTCATATGGCATATAATCCTGGTATTTCCAGATCAGTAGAATGCAACAATTTAGAATTAGAGATGCCCAAACAAAAATTCTTATCGGTTTCATATAGACATTCTGGCTTTTATACTTAAGCATAAAAGCCAGAGGTATGAGCAAAGCCCATGCCTCTGACCAGTCTAATAATGTATGAATTAGGGTTATCATTTTCAATTTTCTTCAGATGGTCGGCCAGGAGGGGTTGGATTACTGTAGGCTATAATTTCTTCACTCAATTTCCCTGTTGCCTTATTCACAGTTACAGCAATTATTTTAAAACATAAATGATTTTTTGGGTCACCAGGATAATTTTTTGTTGAAGGAACAAAAATGAAGTAGTCACATTTTCGTGGAGACCCATTTTTTCTAAGTAATCTTTTTAAGGTGATATCATTATTGCCAATTATAATCGCTTTAATTTCTTCAGATCTGTGAGGGCCGAGTGTTACTGCATTTGGTAAAGGAGAATCTCCTTCCGCATAATGCCCATGAGTTTTTGTAAAATAAGGTACTAATTCTATTGAATCTGGCTTTGACAAGTCGGGAATACCAATCTTTAATAAGAGTTTTGGCTTGTTAGTAAAAATTCCTCCGTGTAATTTTTCAAGATTGTCATATTGAATAATGAAACTGGGGAAAGTTACACCTGTAAATGTTGTTTGTGTAGCATTTGTGTTTGTGACAGTAGTATCATCTTTTGCTTCAACGCCTGAACCTTGCTTACTTCCGCAAGAGAATAATAGTGAAATAAGAATAAAAGTAACTGGGATAGACATTGGTGTCCTGAGTCCTGTGTTTTTGAATTTCGTATTCATACTTTTTTATTTAGGTGGTTAAAAAATTTGCTCTCACCGGGCAGAATTAAATTCTTTCGCTAAACTATTACGGTGTTTTGAAATTTCAAAGGGTTGGCATTCAGAATGCGTAGATACTCTCCAGAATACGTACTTGTACGCAGGCAGGGTTTAAGCTGGTTCGTCTGTATTATTTTATGTCTGTAGCTTCTTCCTGCTTTTATAAAATGCCATGGCGATCAGAATACACAATATCACAAAAGTAATAGCGTAGATCCGCATGG
>JBBSJN010000327.1:0-2715 GCA_038257235.1 Chitinophagales bacterium | reverse complement strand
GATATTAAAGAGGCCATACAATCTATCGGTTATGATGTGTTAGTCGATGAATCCAATGATACCGCAGAAACCCTTGAGGAAATTCAACAAAGTAAGTTCAAACAGTTAAAATCTCGTACCCTCTATGCGAGTTTGATTTCTGTTCCTATAGTGGTTATTGGGATGTTTTTTATGGACATGCCATTTGCCAATTACATTATGTGGTTTTTATCTACACCCGTCATATTATGGCTTGGTAAAGACTTTTATATCAATGCCTGGAAACAAGCAAAACATCGTTCTGCAAATATGGATACGTTGGTCGCTTTGAGTACAGGTGTCGCATATTTGTTTAGTGTCTTTAATACGTTATTCGAAGATTTTTGGCATGATAGAGGACTCCATGCGCATGTTTATTTTGAAACTGCAGCTGTAGTCATTGCATTCATTTTATTAGGAAAATTACTGGAAGAAAAAGCAAAAGGCAATACATCTTCGGCCATTAAAAAATTAATGGGCTTACAACCTAAAACGGTTACAATTATACATGAAGGTGGACACCATATGGAAGTTGCCATTGAAAAAGTTAAAATGGGTGATATCATTTTGGTAAAGCCAGGAGAGAAAATTGCTGTTGATGGTGCACTGGTCAATGGAAATTCATATGTAGATGAAAGTATGTTAAGCGGAGAACCTGTTCCTGTATTAAAGAAGGAAGATGATAAGGTTTTTGCAGGAACCATTAACCAAAAAGGAAGTTTTCAATTTAGAGCGGAAAAAATTGGGTCAGAAACCATGTTGTCTCAAATCATTCGGATGGTACAAGACGCCCAAGGCAGCAAAGCACCCGTTCAAAAACTCGTGGATAAAATCGCAGGTATTTTTGTGCCTGTGGTTATTCTCATTGCCCTTATCGCCTTTAGCTCTTGGCTCCTATTAGGTGGCGAAAACGGGTTTACACAAGGCTTAATAGCATTAGTGACCGTCTTGGTTATTGCTTGTCCGTGTGCGCTTGGCCTCGCAACACCTACCGCCATAATGGTTGGCGTTGGTAAAGGTGCAGAAAAAGGCATCCTTATTAAAGATGCCGAAAGTTTAGAGCTTTCAAAAAATATAGATGCTATCGTTTTAGATAAAACTGGAACAATTACCGAAGGAAAACCAGTAGTTACAGATGCTTTTTGGGCTAAAAATGACAATCATGCATTACAAGTTTTGTTCAGTATTGAAAAGCAATCAGAACATCCACTGGCAGAAGCGGTTATAAAATATTATGATAATCAAACCACTATTAATCTAACAGACTTTGAGAGTATCACTGGAAAGGGAGCGAAAGCCGATGCGAATGGAATGACCTATTATGTAGGAAATAAAAAACTACTTCTTGAATATGCTATCAAAATTTCAGATGAGTTAATTGACAAAGCGAAAATATGGAGCAAGGAATCCAAAACGGTAATATGGTTTGCAAACAACCATGAAGCACTTGCCGTTATCGCTATTGCTGATAAAATTAAGGATACGTCACTTAAAGCGATAAATGAATTTAAGCGATTAGGAATAGATGTTTATATGCTTACAGGTGACAATGAAACCACTGCAAAAGCTATTTCTGAACAAGTTGGCATTACGCATTATGAAGCCGAAGTATTGCCAGAAGAAAAAGCAGCTTTTATAAAAGCGTTACAAAATGACGGGAAAATTGTTGCCATGGTTGGTGATGGTATTAATGATAGTGCTGCTTTAGCACAAGCCAATGTGAGTGTTGCCATGGGCCAAGGTAGTGATATTGCAATGGATGTCGCTAAAATGACCATTATATCATCAGATTTAACTAAAATATCTGAAGCAATAAAATTATCAAAGCAAACTGTTATGGCGATACGTCAGAATCTATTTTGGGCCTTTATTTATAACATTATCGGAATCCCAATTGCAGCAGGAATTCTATATCCAATTAATGGTTTTCTACTCAATCCAATGATTGCAGGTGCTGCAATGGCTTTAAGTAGTGTAAGCGTAGTAAGTAATAGTTTGTTGTTAAAACTTAAAAAATAATTTAAGGAAATTTTAGAACTAATTCTTAAAATTGTGCAATGCCTAAATTATTGTTTAAGAGTACTTTAGGCATAGTTTAATCTTTAAAACACTCGACCATGAAAACTCTAAAAATTCAAATTCCGAACATGCAAAGTTCGCACTGCCAAATGCGTGTTGCTAATGCATTACAAACCCTATCCGGAGTCTCTGTCCTCCACCTTACATCTGGTATTGCCGAAATATCACTTCAGGGTGAAACCTCAAAAAGAGATGTTATAAATACCATTGAAAAAGCAGGTTATTATATCTCTGATTTTGAAGCTGTAAACGATACCAACGATGTATCCGGGAAAACATTTGCATTTAAAACAAATATCGATTGCAATAGCTGCATCGATAAAATAAAATCCAGCCTCGAATCCCATGAAGGTATTTACTACTGGAATGTTGATACAAATAATGATGATAAGATGCTTTTGGTAGATTCAGACGGAATCACGGAAAGCGAAGTCATTCATTTAGTGCAAAACGCAGGATTTAGAATTGAACAAATAACACTTTAAAAGCACTACTATGAAACTATGTATATCAATATTACTGTTGTTAATTTTAAATACTAATGTGTTTGCCCAGAAAAATAGTCAAACTATATATAGTGAGTATTTAAAAATAAAAAACGCTTTGATAAATAGCGAT
>JBBSJN010000326.1:0-2740 GCA_038257235.1 Chitinophagales bacterium | reverse complement strand
TAGGCGAAATTCCGTATGAGGATAATGGCCGTGGTTTTGTGTATGAATACAGGATAAAAAACAGGATTTTAAACTCAAATCTTATTGCAACATTTAAAAAAGACTGGACTCAAAAATTTGGAACTGTATTAAGAGTTGGAAACGATGTAAGAGATCAGATCTATGACCGATTAACTGCAGAAGGGACAGAATTGGATATTCCGGATTTGCTTTCTCTTAACAACACAAAATTCAGAACAACATCTCAGTACAAAGAGAAATACAGAATCGTTAGCTTTTTTGGAGAACTGACAATGGACTATGATAATTTCTTGTTTCTAACTGTTACGGGCAGACAGGATCAGACATCTACATTAGCACCAGGAAATAATTCTTATTTCTATCCATCCGTTAGTTTTGCTGGAGTTTTTTCTGATAAAATTAAATTACCAAGTTGGTGGAGTTATGGTAAAGTAAGAGCTTCCTGGGCTGAAATTGGAAAGGATTATGATCCCTATAGCCTAAATGTATATTATGGTTCTTATGTGCTAAGTTCCACCGGTCAGGTATTATGGACAAGGAATGATGCAAAAGGAGATGCTACCTTAAGGCCAGAAAAAACCAGAACACTTGAAATTGGTACAGAGCTGAAATTTTTTAAAAACAGGTTAGGAGTAGATTTTACCTGGTATAAATTAAACAGCCGTGATCAGATTATTCCCGTAGCTATTTCTCCTACAACTGGATTTACAAGTACTATAATTAATGCCGGGGAAATTGAAAACAAAGGAGTAGAAATATCATTAAATGCGGTTCCAATAAAAAATAAAAATTTTTCGTGGGATGTTAATATGAATTATACGGCTAATAGAAATAAGGTATTAAGTATAAGAGAAGACCTTAAAGAAATTGTAGTGGCAAGCCAGTTTGGTTATGCCGGTTCAAGTGTAACTATGAAATATGTTCCTGGTTATGCTGTTGGTAATTTATATGGATCATCTTACTTACGTTATTATGCTGGTGGTAAACCTGATGATGGAGTGACTCTTCAGAATGACCTGCCATTTGTAATTACGGCGACTGGTAGCAATGCCGGTTTCCCTACAAGGGATGGTACGCAAAGGATATTAGGAAATGCTCAGCCTAAGTGGATTGGAGGAATAGTAAATAACTTCCGGTATAAAGATTTTGGTTTATCATTTCAGTTTGATACACAGCAAGGGCAATACAAGTATAATCAGCTAGGAAATTTTATGGCGGCATTTGGGATTGCAAAATATACTGAAGACAGGGATGATGCACAAACTTATGCAGGTGTGTTGCCAAACGGAACTCCTAACACACAGGTAGTATATTCTGGTCAAGGGACAAAACCTGATGGCCGTAACTACGGTAATGGATATTATAGAAATGTTTACAGAGGTGTATCAGAGAATTTTGTAGAAGATGCATCCTGGGTAAGGTTACGAAACCTTACTCTTAGTTATAATATACCAAGTACCGTTTTGGCAAAAACATTTATGAAAGGCGCTACTGTCAGCTTTACAGGAAATAACCTTTGGTTGATTACAGATTTTACTGGTTATGACCCAGAAAGCTCAAGTTTTAGTTCTGGAAGCAATGCAACAGGTTTTGCCGGCTTTACATATCCAGCAATGCGTAGTTTCTTTTTGACCGTAAATGTTAATCTTTAATCCGCTTAAAAACAATCAGTATGAAAAAAAATATTATATATATAGCATTATTGTTTTTTACATTATCCTCCTGTGAAAAATATCTGGATGTAAATGAAAATCCGAATTCGCCAACCACAGCCCCCATTAATGGGTTATTAGGACAGGCTACTTATCAATCGGCATTAAATGTTTTCCGGGTTGGAAATCTTACAGCTAACTATGTACAGTATTTAGCATCTCCTAATGCCGCATCTTCCTCAGATATTTATGAACCTATAGATGCCAGCGGCACCTGGACGAATTTGTATAACACAATGACAGATATTTATGACCTTGAAAAATTAGGAGCTTCATCAGGTTCATCACAACATCAGGGAGTTGCTAAAATATTGATGGCACTTAATCTGAAAATGATTCATGATTTATGGGGAAATGCTCCCTATGCAGAAGCATTTACAAGCCTCAAATTAACACCTGTTTATGATGATGCACAGGCATTATATAACACTTGTATTACACTGGTTGACGCAGGTATTGCTTTGTTACAACAACCCGGCTCTGCTATTACCCTTAGCACTTCATTGGACTTTGTTCATAGGGGAAGTACTGCAGCATGGATCAAAACTGCCTATGCATTAAAAGCAAGGTTGCTGATGCTCGTCAGTAAAAAGGCAAGCTTTAATGCAAATAATGTAATAACAGCGTTAAATAACTCCTATACTTCTAACACTGATGATGCAGCAATAACAACTTTTGATATTCGTAATCCATGGGCACAAGTAGCGCAGAATAATGCAGTATTGTTATTAGGTGGATGGCTTAGTAAACAATATGTGGATATGATGAACGGTACTATTTATGGAATTTTTGATCCTCGTTTGCCATTGATAGCTTCTATTACCAGATTTAGCGACTACAGAGGTACCCGCAATGGTGCCGGCAGGGTTGGAAATGGTACAAGTTTTGAGGAGTCGTATATTTCAACTACTGGCTATTACAGTAGCAATACTTCTCCTCTATTCATTATTACGTATAGCGAGGTAAAGTTTTTAGAGGCCGAAGCCAGATTTAGAAAAGGAGGTGAT
>JBBSJN010000325.1:0-2774 GCA_038257235.1 Chitinophagales bacterium | reverse complement strand
GGTATCATTTAAATCCAGTGCAAAATGGTCACTGATTAGTTCCTTTTCTTTTTCCCGGACATCTTTCAAGGCATACCAGCATTCCGCTTTTTCTGCTCGCTCATCATTGATATAAATGCTGCAGGTCTCCAGCTCTTCGACGCCCAGCAATCCCATTTCATGCCGAAGTACTTGTGCGACATCATTCAGTTCTTCGGGCTGCTGCATAGCCAGAGCCCTTGCCCTGACCCTTTCCAGTGCAGTTTCGATTTTAGCTTCCCGGGTTTGTGCTTCTGCCCGCTGCAGATCAAGGAAGCGGGTGTAGGTAAGATCAAATACCTGGGCAAAGCGTATAAATATTTCTTCTTCCGGACATGGAACCTCTGTAATGATTATGAGGTAGCCGGTTTTAAAATAAGCACAATGTAATTTTTGCCAGTTGGGTAGCTTAAACCCAGCTGCAAGCATATCATCAAAAATTTTTCTGGCTACCGGCAAGTTCATCAGCCAATCATAATGCTCCTGCAGTGCCTCACCCTCTAACTGTTCGGTATGATAGGTTGCACCGTTGTTCCATGCATTATAAATATTGGCATGTGTAACATCGCCTGTGTTTGGAAGAAAAAATGCAGGAATAAATCCATTTTCGTCACTTAACCACCATTCATCTTCTGCCCGGTCTTTTTCGCATAACACAAACCCGCATGTCCAGAGATTATCTACTAACAGGTTCAATTCTTTGAATAATATAGTAGCCACTTCTCCCAACTCATTAGATTTTTGCATGGCCATGGTTCTTGAACGAACTCTTTCCATTGCTGCTTCAACCTGTGCTTCTCTTGCCTGTGCTTCTGCTTTTTGCAGGTCGAGAAAACGGGTATAAGTGCCATCGAACACTCCGGAAAACCGTTCTAACAACCGATGTGATTCCTCAGACAGGGGAGTATTGCTACTCAGCGCCAGCATTCCTTTCGAGAAATACGCTGCATAGATAATACGCCGTTCATCTTTTGAAAGTATGGTTGAAAACATTTTCGATTTAACCAATTCATTCCGGTAACGATTATAGACTTGTATTTCGTCACTGTTCATTTCTATTAGTAAAGATTTCTGCCGGTCTTTCCATCCCCTGTAGATTTTATTCATTACCATCTCATCAATGCTATGCCGGAAGGATTGATGTAATTGACTTCCCCGGACTGTGGCAAATATCTCCACCACATTTTCCGTTTCCTTTACGATACCAATAGTTAGTTGTTCAACCGGCTCACCTAATTCTTTCATTTGCTGAAAAAGAATCTGAGAGGTTTCATGCAATTCCTCACTTTTTTGCATAGCCATCGTTCTTGCTCTCACTCTTTCCAATGCAAGTTCAACCTGTGCTTCTCTGGACTGTGCTTCTGCCTTTTCAATATCAATAAACCTCCTGTATGCCAGATCAAATACATTGCGGAAGCGCTTAAATAAAATAATTTCTTTCTCACTTAACGGCGCATAAGTAGAAATGCCCAACGCAACCGGGCCTAATGAATACCAGTAATAATTGAGCGATGAAGCTTCTTCAAGAAATACATCTGCAAATTGGTTGGTAGTTTTTTGATACGCTAACCATTTTTGAAGTTCCTTTCCTTTTATATTTTCAGTGAACAACTCTTCGGCTCCGGTGAGCATTTGATTTGCAAACCTTTCCTGTATCCGGTGATTTTTGAAATCAACCTCCGTAGTGAGCAATTTATCATGCTTAGCATAATATTCATAGTTCAAATAGGTGCCTTTGCTTTCATAAATGATAGCAGTCTGCACATTCCGGATCTCTTTTACATTAAGTAATTCCAACTGTTGAGAAATAGTTTTACAAACCTCCAGCATATCAGCGGATTCTTTCATTGATAAGCCGATGGCTCTTACTTTTTCCAGTGCCGTTTCAATTTCCAGCTCCCGGTTTTTTTGTTCCAGTTCAATGGTTCGCCTTTTAATTGCATCTCTCAATTCCCGGTTTTCCTTTGAGATTTGCTCGGTACCCAATGTCTCTCCTTCCTGTGCTTTTGAATCGGGCATGGAAAAATGCTGGTAGATAAATCGCCAGCCTTCTTTATTTTTTCTAATTACAGATGTAAACCGAAACCTCCCATAATATACCCATTCGGTATTTATCAAAAAATAAGCATCAAAAAATTCGGTTACAATAACTAACCCTTCGAAAAGTTCAACTGTTTTGATCCTGTTTTTCAATTCCGTTACGCCGGAGAGCTGATCGGCTGTTTTTTCAAAAAACTTAGTTGTATCTTTTTTATCTAAAAATTCTTCATTATTGGTAGAGCCAATAAAATGATAGTCATCCGCCAGATAATAATCATAGGTTTTTATATCGCCATTCAGATAGGCGTTTAACCAGGTTTCATACACTGCTAAAATTTCCCCTTCCTGTTTTTTTGTCAGTTTCATCCAATAATATTTAGTGGTAAGGAAATAATAAATATTGTCCCTTCTCCTTCTTTTGTTACTACTTTCAACTCCCCACCATGCCCTTTGGTAATAATATCATAACTCAACGATAAACCCAATCCGGTTCCCTGTCCTGTTGGTTTGGTAGTAAAGAAGGGTTGAAATATTTTATCCAATATTTTTGGTGCGATACCGTTGCCGTTGTCTGCAACCCTTATTTCTACTTTACCATTTACTTTCCCGGTTGTTACAGAAACTGTTGGCTCGTAGTTTTCATCCCCTGATTTCTTTTTTTCATCAACCGCATAAAACGCATTCGTCAGTAAATTCAAAACTACTCTTCCGATATC
>JBBSJN010000324.1:0-2785 GCA_038257235.1 Chitinophagales bacterium | reverse complement strand
GAAAAGATACGCAAAGTATCGCCGTTGGTAATATTATTAAAGTTCATTTTACCAGAACGATAAAAGACAGCGTTGATTTCACAACAGCTGAAAGTTTGCCGGTGTATTTGTCCATCACTGCAAATTCTACACCGTATGATCTTTCAGAAATCTGGACAAAACTTAAAAAAGGTGACAGCGTTGTGGCAACGCAGATGATGGACACATTTATTAAGCGAAATCCGCAACATCCTAATTTTGTAAGCGGTCAGTTTAAAAAAGGAGATAAAATAATTATCGCACTAAAAATTCTTGATGTGTTTACTTCAGATTCTCTTGCCAAGCTAGACGAAGCAAAGCAGAACAAAGAATGGGAATCTAAGGAAGCAGAAATCGTTGCAAAATATATCAAGGATAATAACATTAATGCACAAAAAACCACCTCCGGTGTTTATGTAGAAACTATTGAACCCGGAACGGGGAACATTGTTGGCTCCGGAAGATATGTATCGGTAAATTATACAGGAACTACGTTTGGAGGATTAAAATTTGATAGTAATACGGATTCAACCTTCCAGCATGTTGCTCCGTTGTCTTTTACTACTGCCGGTGGAGAAATGACCAAAGGCTTTGATGATGGTGTTCAACTGATGCGTAAAGGGGAACATGCAAGAATTTATGTACCTTCTTCCTTAGCATACGGAGCTCAGCCAGATCCAAGATCTGGCATTAAACCTTACGAAAATTTGATATTTGATATAGTGGTTTTGGACGTTCAGGATAAAGCTCCGCCGCCTGCTCCAGTTCAGGCTCCGCAAGTGGTTCCCCAACAATAAATTGATGCAAAGCAAGTTCTAAATAGATTTAGAATCAAAAAAAATGCAACTTTGTACCCGTCTCACTTGAGACGGGTATTTTATTTAAGGCTCCGTTTTTAATCCAATATCAGCTTTACGTTTTTCTGTACCCCTGAAAATTCGGTTCTTAACAATTTTAGTCTCCCTTTTTTATTGCCAAATAAGGAAATCCGTACTTTTATGAACCTGACTGTTTCTACAGTGATTAAGGTAACGATTACAATGTCATGAGGAAAGGTTTTCGCAGTAATGTGAAGCCTTTTCTTTTTAGGTATGTTGATACGCTGAAATCAACTTAATCGTTTCTACTGCTTCATTTACATCATGCACCCGAAGTATTGCTGCTCCATTTAATAAACCGGCTGAATGTAAGACAGTAGTTCCATTCAAGGAATCTTCAACAGAAATCTTTAATGTTTTATAAATAAAGGATTTCCTGGAAATGCCTAGTAACAACGGGCAACTCAACATTTTAAAAACAGAAAGATTTCGGAGCAGTTCAAAATTATGCTGCATCGTTTTTCCAAAACCAAAACCGGGATCAAGGATTATATCTTTGATACCAGCCTTTTTTAATTCATCAGTCTTTTTAATAAAAAAATCAAGAATTTCTTTTGTTACATTTTCATAAACTGGTTCTTGCTGCATGGTTTGTGGTGTTCCCTGCATATGCATTAACACATAGGGAACGTTTAAGGAAGCTACTGTCGCAAGCATTGCGGAGTCTATACTTCCGGCAGATATATCATTTACAACAGAAGCTCCTGCCGCAACCGCTTTTTGGGCCACCAACGAATAGTATGTATCAATAGAAATAAAAGCTTCTGGAAAGTTTGCATGAATAGCTTCAATCGGGGCAATTGCTCTTTTCATTTCTTCATCTGCAGTCAGTTTTTCGCTGCCCGGTCTCGTACTCTGGCCACCAATATCAAGTATGGTGGCGCCTTCCTTCAGCATCTGTTCAGCCTTCTTTAAAACAGCATCAATAGTTTGCTGACGGCTATCACTATAAAATGAATCCGGCGTAGCATTAATAATGCCCATTACAACGGGTTTATCAATTACCAGCAATCTTCCTTTACAATTCAGTGTAAACATTAGCCTGAGTTCGTTATTTTTGAAGCGAAGATAGGAAAGACAGAAGGTGAAAAAAGTCATATTATTCAATTGGCAAACTTTGATTCATTTTAAATTGCCAGTAGAGCTCCTGAAGAAATGTAAATTGATAAGTCCATAGCCTGTACCGATGAATTTCGGGATAACATAAGCAATAAAATAATAGCACATGAAAATCACAGTTACCATTATCAGAATCATTGTTGGACTGCTCTTCGTTTTCTCGGGACTGGTGAAGGCCAATGATCCCCTGGGATTAAGCTATAAAATGCAGGAGTTTTTTGAGATATGGGGATTGCACCAATTCAATTCATGGACATTATTGATGTCCGTTGTTATGAATGCTTTTGAAATAATTGCCGGTACTGCCTTAATAGTTGGCTGGAGAATAAAACTCTTTAGCTGGCTTTTATTATTATTGATTGTCTTCTTTACTTTCTTAACAGGCTATACTTATATAACAGGAATGCCAAAGAACTGCGGCTGCTTTGGTGATTGCTTGCCTATCAGTTCTAAAACTTCTTTCTTAAAAGATGTTGCATTGACAATTATGATAGCCTTTTTATTCTGGAAACAGAAGTTTATTAAACCAATACTTTCGCCAACATTTACGACCGTTAAAATGGTTGGGGCAACCATATTTGCATTTGGGTTTCAATGGTATACTCTTAACTATATGCCGGTGGTTGATTGTATGCCATTTAAAAAAGGAAATAACATAACGGAGAAAATGAAAATGCCGGTGAATGCTATTCCGGATAGTACTGTTATCACATTTGTGTATGATAAAAAGGGAGAAACGGTTGAATTTACCGCAACAGATTTCCCTGCCG
>JBBSJN010000323.1:0-2878 GCA_038257235.1 Chitinophagales bacterium | reverse complement strand
CCGGCAGAATCGGTAAGCTTACCGATACCGGAATTTTTAAACTGAACCGAGGCAAACGGTATGGGCTCTTCGCTATGTGTGTCTTTTACTACACCGATGATCGATTTTTGCTGTGCAAAAGCAAATGGGGTAATACCCAAATAAAATAAAAATAGAAGAAAATACCGTTTTGAGTTCATAAAGCACTTGAGCCTATAAAATTACAAAGCTTACCGGAATATTGGAGAGAAATTTCTAAAAGAAAGAAATGCAGTTTGCTTTGAATTTACCAGACAGGGTGAAGTAATATCTTTATAACAAATTAAATATATGAAGGACGAACATTTTTCGATTAAAGCCAGAAGGAAAAGTTTTGAATATGCTTTTAGCGGCATTAAAGATTTTATTATTTCAGAACACAATGCCAGACTTCATTTTGCAGCAACAGTTGTTGTAATTGTAATTGCTATTTTACTGAAAGTAAATTATACAGAAGCAATTCTTTTAACAATCGTTACAGGGCTAGTGTGGATTTGCGAACTTATTAATACCGCCATTGAAAAAATCATGGACTTTATAACATTGGAAAAGCTTCCTAAAATAAAATTTATTAAAGACATAGGAGCCGCAGCGGTGTTAGTAGCGGCATTTATTGCACTGATAACGGGTTGTTTAATTTTTATTCCTAAAATATGAATGCCAACCATTTGCTCTGACAAAAAACAAAACTATACTTTAAGAAAGTTGTTTATCAAATAAAAAAGTCTTCCGTTTATGGAAGACTTTCTATCATTAAAATATATTCACAAATCAGCGTTTAAAAATCCAATCCCATAGCAAAATAATATTGTGGCTTGCCTTTGAACACACCATTCATTTGCCAAGCAGCATCAAAGCGAAGGAAATAACCCAGCAACGTACTTCTGGCACCAAATCCATAACCACCAGCAAACGGTCCAATACCACCGGCTTTTATTTTAACTGCAACAGGCGGTGCACCGTAGGTAACAGATGGCCTTTCAAATTTATCATACCTTCCATTCCAGGCAGTTCCAAGATCAGCAAACTGAACAATTTGAAAATTCCGTAAGAAAGCATTGTTAATAGGCTTATTAAACAGGGAAGAAAATACTGGAACTCTTATTTCACTGTTAATCACCACGGCATTATTACCATTAGCAACATTTTGTATAAAGCCTCTCATATTTACAGCAAGTGATTGATATGCGTAGTCATTATCCGGATCTGGTGTGTTTGAAGGATTAAAATAACGGTACGATCCATCATCTTTCTGATTTTGTCCAAACATCAGCCAGTTATCTACTCCACCGAGATAATAAATTATTTTCTGATTACCCCAGGAGAAATCCCCTGCTGCTCTTACTGCCCAGATAATATTTCTATAAATAGGAAGATAATGTCTTGCATCAAATCCAAAATTAAATGTGGTAGGATGATTTGCCGAAGCTCCTGTCTTTGCTATACGGGCATTTATATCAAAGAACACTTTATACCGAAGACCGTTCCAGATATTCATGGCAGGTGTAACGGCATCATCATGTACATACTCAATATGCGCCAATCCATAGGTGTTCTTGTTATCAGGTGTTTTTAATGATGTTGGATCTGAAGAAAGTGAAACATACTTGTCACTTCTGTAACCGATATTCATCCGAAGACTTTGGATTCTATTGAACGGATAGGTTATTGTTGCCTGATAAAGATTGGTAAAAAGTTTACTGAATTGTGCAGAATCATTATATAAAGCAGGATTTTTAATACCGTTCCTATAATATGTAATTCCGTAATCAATTCTTTTTTTCAGGTATTGTGATGTAAATACATATTCATTATTATTCAAATCCGGGCTGATGCGGAATCCACCTGCAAATTTCCAGTCTTCAAAAAGATCTGATGTGCCGACACGAATAATACCATTAAAAGGGTTATCGTTACTTAATTGAATAGGGCCAGAACCACCCTGATATGCCTGAAAACGGGTGACCAACACACTATTATTAAATCCGCTAACCAGATAATCATTAAAGAATTTTGGAGGACGGTATTCAAACAGTTTTGCTTTCTTCAACACAGACTCTTTCTGCATCTCTTCTGACTTCACTACATTCCCCAATTTCGTTTTCGAAGTGTCTGCTTTTTCATCATCAAACCCTGTATTGAAAAAATCATCTTGCTTTTTTGCTACAGAGTCTGGTCTGTTTTGTAAAGCAGCTTCTTTACGCATCGCCACTTTTTCTTCCTCTATTTGTTTTCTCCTGAATTCGGTCGGCCTGGCCGTTACATTTCTGCGCCGCAAAACATTCTCATCCACTTTTAGGCGATACAATAATTTTACATCACCCAATTTCACCACTTCACTCACTTGCTGGTTATCTCCTGCAGTTCTTGTTTCCAGCATACTACTTTGATAGTTTGTCAATGGAAAAACATAAGAAGAATCATTGGTGATAGAAACAAACCCCACTGAATCAATATCATTTTTGCCCCATTCCTTCAATACACTATCTACTTCATTCTTTGGCGGATTGCGAAGCATTTCATCTCCGATAAATACCAAGGTATCTAATCCTGCCCTTTCCGTAGTAAAGAATCCTGCATACCGGTTATTGATACCGTTTTCATCACTGATAAATGTAAAATGCGACTGATTATACTGCGATGGAAAACGGGCATTTCCCATTTTTAAATCAGTTAATTTAGAAATTTGTTTTACATCAGATTTATTCCAGTTATCAACCAGGTAAATATTAAATTGATCTCCAGGTAATGAATCATCGCTGCTGGCCGCCTGTGCCGATGGGCGGTTACTTGCATACAGTATTCCTGTTTTTCCAGGAAAAGCTACGAACGATGGGTCCAGATCATCGTACACATCATT
>JBBSJN010000322.1:0-2898 GCA_038257235.1 Chitinophagales bacterium | reverse complement strand
GACCATGGCAGCAAAACACCAATCAATATTTTCCAGCAACAGCAGCAGGCAATGCTATGAATTCTTCTTCCGGCAATAATGATACAAATCTAAACAGTGTTCAATATAGGGCAATGTTGAGTGCCTTCCAGATGAATGAGTTTATGAAAACATATATGGGCACAAACTTCATCAATAGAAACACAGTTGATAACACTTTAAATTTAATAGTCCGTTGATGCATACACTAACATACATATTTGCATCCTGTATTATATTCTATGCTGGATGTACTGATTCTAAAAGTAAGATTGCAGAATCTCAAACATCATTGCCAGTTGTATTAAAAAGCGACTCTGACAGTACAAGTTTTTATAAAAAGTTCAAACACCTTTATCCTGCTTTTAACCTGCAAATAGATACATCAGCAGCGTATGCAAATGTTTATGCAAAATATAAAGCTGTTGATACAGGTGATTGTTCAAGCTTTAAGCTAAACCGGATATTTATTGGAAAGATTGAAAGTTTGTTAGTAGATGTGAAATTGTGTGATAGAGAATATAATAAATATCATTTGCAAAGTGGGAATTTAAAATTATGGATATGCAGTTTGCCTGAAGGGGTAAAAACCAATGATAAAATTTTAATTACAGCTTATGTTTATGACATCATGGGCTTTGAAAGAGTTTTTGGTTACCCTGCAATAATATCAAAGCTCTATTACAAATAAACAACAAAGCCCCCCTCTGCAGATATGCAGCAAAGGCAAAGTGGCGTTGGCGTATCTGTGCCACACCCTGTAGCCCCCTAACTGCTCTGATAGCTCTGTTATTAAACCAACTGACGATAGTAAAAAGCTTTACAGGTTAAACCCTAAGCATACTAAAAAAACAGGATTGGGTATTACCTTAAAAGTAATGACGGGTGATAAAATAGATGTATTGGGTAAAAGCTATTATTTTAATGCTCATGTACCGCAAAATGGTCATTCACCTTTGCAGCCGCAGGATATAATAAGCAGCCTATTAGGTGGCGGTGGCAGTAATGTAATAAGTAAGTTGCAGCAAGGTTTGATAAACCATAATAATGTAAGGCTGCCTATGCAGGCATTTTTACAAAACCAAAATAGCAACAACGGCAATAATGGGCGTAAACCCAAAGCATATATTAACTGGGTATTGCTTGATAAAAAGTTTAAATTTGTGAAAGGAGGCTTTAGTGCAGTAGGTGATGCAGGTACAGTTAAAGATCATGGGAATGATGCCTCTTTAAAAAATATTGATATTACAAGCGTGGGCTATATACACATTTATGCCAGCAACGAAAGCAATATGGATGTTTATTTTGATAATATACAGGTAGTGCATACACCAAGCCCTATACTTGAGGAGACACACTATTATCCATTCGGGTTGACTATGGCTGGAATAAGTTCGAAGGCGGCAGGTGGAATGGAGAACAAGATAAAATATGGTGGTAAAGAACTACAATCAAAGGAGTTTAGCGACGGTAGCGGTTTGGAGTGGAGTGATTTTGGAAGGCGCATGCAGGATTATCAAATTGGAAGGTGGCATAGTATAGATTTAATGGCTGATGCTTACACTTCTTTTTCCCCATACAATTATTGTGTAAATAATCCAATTCGGCTTACAGACCCGAGTGGTATGTTTATAATAGAAGGAACAAAAGAAGAGAGAAGAGCTCTACGGCAACTCGTAGATTTTGGACGTGATAAAATAAGAGGAATGAAAGAAGGCAGCAAAGAGCTAACTGCCTTGCTGGAAAACTCTGGATATAAGTCTAAAAAAGAATTACTAAATAATGTCTATAAAAATGGCAAAGGGCCTACATTAAATTTTGCAAGCAGTTATAAGCAAGATGCTGGTGGCGGAATGGTTATGACAGAGCCAAATGGAAACGGAGGATTTACTGAGCGTTCAGCTTTTGGTGTTCACGATAATGGTAACATTACTTTAAGCCGTTCTTTACTGGACGTGGTAAATAACATAAACGATTTTGGTAAAAGTGGAAACCCTATAAATGGTGCTGTAGATTATGATCGTTATAATCAAAGTGGCGATGCAGCTGCGGGTTTTAATTTTATGTCGAATGTATTAGAGCATGAAGTTGTACACTTTGGTGCTCAATCAAATGGTAAGTCCGCTACTGTTACGCCATACGCAGGAAATGAAAGTGGCGAAAGAGGCCAAGCTTACACAGATCAGGCCTATGGTAGAGTAATATCCTGGGATAGACCAGAGTCCGGGGCTGCCGTTTATATAACCCTGAGAACTTACGCCGCTGGAGGCTGCCCAGTTGAACCTACATCCTGCAATAATCAACAAAGACCTACGAGCGAAGTTGTGAAAGATAGAGATGCCGCAATTAAGGGTTATTTGCAATCAAACTATCCCCAATACTTAAAGCGATGACAAGATTTACAATTATAATATTTTATCTTTTAGTAAGCGCAAATACTCATGCGCAAACGAATACATACAAATCCAATAAGGCTTTAATTGATAGCTTAAAAGAGGTTTATTTACATCCTTGTGCTAAATATGAATCTTCCAAAAAGGTGAAAAATAAAATAATTAATTGTGATAAGGAGCTGATAGAAAGTCTGAATAAAGTATACGCTTTAAAGCTTCCTTCTAACTACGATGAAATTTTAAAAAAGAGTGGCTTTACGCAAACGGTGCCAGAACAAAAAATAGATAATTTTGGAAGGAATAATTATTTGTACGTTAAACAGTGTTCAAAAAGTAACCTCAGAGTTTTTGTAAAACTAAATATAAAGGATAATGTGATTAAAGAAATGAACCTAATTATAGCAACTAACACCAAGTTTTCTTGTACTCTTCCTAATGGTTCATTTAATTACCAGTACATAGATTTTTTGTATTTGGAAAAGCTTTT
>JBBSJN010000321.1:0-2922 GCA_038257235.1 Chitinophagales bacterium | reverse complement strand
AAGAAAGTAAAATATTATCGGTTGCACCAACGCATAACAAATCATCAATATTCATGATTAAAGCATCTTGGGCAATTCCTTTCCATACTGAGATATCTCCTGTTTCTTTCCAGTACATATAAGCCAAAGAAGATTTTGTCCCTGCTCCATCAGCATGCATGATCAAGCAATATTCTTCATCTTGGGTAAGATAATCAGGCACAATTTTACAAAATGCTTGAGGAAACAATCCTTTGTCAATATTTTTAATGGCATTATGTACATCTTCTTTTGCAGAAGAAACACCTCTTGCCATATATCTCGACTGATCACTCATTGCATGAATTCTTGGAAATGGTATGGTTATAAACAGGGAAAGCATCCTGTTGCAGGATGCTTTCCGGATTAAATATTATGGTAACTACTTTTTCTTTGGAACGAAATCGGTACCAAGAACATTAAATTCTGTTCTACGGTTTTGCTGATGTCCTGCTTCTTTTTCAGCTGCAGTATTCATTTTAGAAATCTCTTCATCACTAACACGTGGTTTAGATTCACCGAATCCTTCAGAAGTTAACCTGTCACGATCAACCCCGCTTTTGATAAGATAATCAACAACTGACTTTGCTCTGCGTTTCGACAGATCAATGTTGTAGCCATCAGTTGCTCTTGTATCTGTATGAGCTTCTATACGGACAGTGATTGTAGGATTTTCATCAAGAACTTTGATAAGTCCATCGAGTTCTGCTTTTGATTCAGCGCGAAGTGTAGCTTTGTCAAGATCGTAGAAGATATCGCGCAATTCGATTGGTTTTGCAGTAGACTTTAACGGGAAATCGAAGTCGCCTACGAAATCTTTAGAATCCATCAAACCAACAGTTTCAACTTCTAGGAATTTTGTGAGGTAGCCGGTATAAGAAGCAGATACTTTATATTTATTTTCAGGTTTCAGTTCATAACGGTACATTCCATCTGCTCCGGTTTTAACGCTAAGCGAAGTTCCATCGCTGCCAAAAAGTTCAACAGTTGCACCTGAAATACTTTCTTTAGTGTCAGTATCATATACTCTACCTGCAACTGAGAAAATCGGAGGAGGAATACGGAATGAATAAATATCATCGGCGCCTAAGCCGCCTTCTCTGTTTGACGTAAGAAATCCGGTAGAAGCATCATTAAATAAAATACCGAAATCATCAGCAGGAGAATTCATCGGTGACTGCAAATTCGTTACTGTTCCCCAAACTCCACCTGCTTCATTTGCAGTAAAAAGATCGAGTCCTCCCATTCCGGCATGACCGTTACTGGAGAAATATAATTTACCGCCCGGAGCAGCATAAGGATACATATCATCGGAAGCAGTATTTACTGCGCTGCCGAGATTTGCAGGAGCACCCCACTTGTTATTTGCAGCATCCCATCTTACCATGTAAATATCTTTTCCACCAACAGAACCCGGCATATCGGAAGTGAAATACATAACTGTTCCATCTTCACTTAGTGAAGGATGACCGGTTGTATAATCTTCAGAAGCAAAAGGTAAAGCTTCAGGCTCACCCCATTTTGCATTTGCATAAACTGATTTGTAGATTCTGCAAACACCTTCTTTTGCTTTAATTTTTCCGCAACGTGTAAAGTAAAGCACATTGTTTTTTGCATCCCAAACGGCAGCACCATCAGATGAAGCTGAATTTACAGGAGGAGGAACTGCTACAGGAGTGCTCCATTTTCCATTATTGTCCATTGATGAAGTAAACAGATCGAAAAACTTCTCACCATACCAGCCATCACTACCGTTACCGGTTGATTCCATACGTGAAGAAGTGAAGAATATTCCTTTTGGAGTATTTGCGAGTGAAGGTGAAAAATCGAAATATTTTGAATTAAGTACGCCGGCGTTTTCAACAACTGCACGGGTTGGCTTATCTTTCCACTGCTGGGCAAGAGTAGCAGCCTGTATTGCACCAGCAACTCGTGCATCATCAGGCATCAATGATTTATATGCATTGTATTGAGCGATAGCTTCATCGTAACGTCCTGTAGAATGCAAACCTTGTGCATAATACCAGGTGGCCATAGGATCTTTGTTACCATCATTTACAGACTTTTCATACCAACCTGCAGCTTCTTTCCAGTTGCTCATCATGCGGTACGACTCACCAAGTTTAAAAGCTGTGGTTGCTTTGTCAGTTTTTGACTTCTGCTTAGCATAGCACTTTTTGTAAAGTTCCGTTGCTTTGGAGTAATTGGCCTGATTATAGGCATTATCTGCCTTTGGCGTTTTGCTCTTTGGGGTTTTAGCCTTTTGCGCAAGCACAGGTAGCGATAAAAGGGTGACCAAAAGAAAGATCAGGCATTTTGTACGGCTCATCATAATCTGCATAGTGTTATTAAAGTAAAATCTGTCTGTTTTTTAAGAGTAGCAAAGAAAAAAATTATTTACTACATATCAAAACCTTATCTTAAATTGTTAATTGGATGTTTTTTTTCTGGAAAATAATATTAATTTGAGATTATTTAATTGATTATCATATATTTATATTTAATTTTAATACACTACGAAATATCCTTTTTTAGAATTTAAAGAAAAAGAAACAAGGTATTTTTCATTAGATATGACTTTGCGCCTCGTTTAACAGGGTTGGTTATGCAAAATGGTTCAATTCAAAAGGTTAATTGAAATGTACCATCATTTCAATAATAATTGAATTGTTTGAAATCAAAATGTAGCTTTGTTACACAAAAACCAACAATCAAATTTAAAAACCAAAACCTATGAGGAAAATCTATGCATTAATGCTGGCAGGTTTATTTCTGTTCAGTAACGGTTTAAATGCTCAAAGCAACCGGGGATGCGGTACAATGGAGTATCTGGAATCACAAAAAGTAGCAGATCCCGGTCTTGCTGATCGGATGGAAGTAATTGAAAGAGAAATTGAACAATTT
>JBBSJN010000320.1:0-2949 GCA_038257235.1 Chitinophagales bacterium | reverse complement strand
TCTTAACTTTCCAATCATTTCACCAATATCTTCTTTCTTACAAGTGCCAACACTTAACCTGTACCAGGCCGATGTTTTGGGAGCACCAAAGGCATAAAAAGGAACTATCGCTAATCCGGCATTGTCTAACAAGTAAGAAGTTACTTCGCTCTGATTGGTTACTATTTTTCCTTCTGTAGTTTTTTTGCCGACCAAATCAATTTTGATAGTTAAGTATAATGCTGCTTCGGGTGCAATTGCATCAACGGATAAGCCTTCATTTTTTAATTGCATAAAGCCATCATATATTCCACGAAGTCTTATCTCCAACTCTTTTTTAAAGTTGGTATTGAATTTTTCTATCGCTTCCCTGTTGCCCAAAAATTTTGCCACCGCTTTTTGCTCTGCCATGGGTGCCCATGCACCTACATGGGTTAATATCATCCGCATTTTTGCAATAACCGTTGCAGGTCCCATTGCCCAGCCCACTCTTACACCAGTAGCAGCAAAACATTTGCTGATAGCATCAATGAAGATGGTGTAATCTCTCATTGCCGGACGTAATGTGACCGGGTTGTAATGTTCAATAGCACCATAGGTCAATTGCCAATACATCTGGTCGTACAATACATACAATTTCTTTTCACCTTCACCTCTTCTTGTATTTTCTTCTATCACCAGGTCGCAAATTGCTTCTAATGTTTCTTTCTTAAAAGTAGTACCCGTTGGATTTTGCGGTGAACAAAGAGAAATAAATGTTGCTTCTTGTATAAACGGACGCATATCATCCGCCGAAGGCATGAAGTTATTTTTTGCTGTGGCTTCGATAACAAGATGTTCGCCTTCTACAAAATGTGTATAGTGATTATTGTTCCAGGAAGGAACGGCATAAATTATTTTATCACCCTTATCGCAAATAGCCCTGTACAACGCATAGATAAGCGGACGACCGCCGGAGGCAACCAGTATTTCACTAATGCCATAATCCAAACCGCCCTCTTCTTTCATAAAAGAATGAATGGCTTCTCTTAAATCAAGGTTACCTTCTGCTGCCGGATAGTTGGTAAAATGATTTCTGTAGGCATCCACAATACCATCTTCCAGTTCTTTTGGAATAGGAAAGATAGCAGGGTCAAAATCACCCACGGTGAAATTATAGATGCGTTCACCCTGGCGGATCTTTTCTCTAATCTCTCCACCAAGTTTTACTATTTCTGAACCAATCAATGTTTCTGCTAAATGCGACAATTTCATACTGCTTCCTTTGCGGCAAATGTAATGGAATTGGCGGAGATGGATTGTCAGGAATGGTCGATCACAATTTTACTATTATCGTACAAATCGTACTTAACATAAATTTCCTGGCCGGGCTGGTACTTAAGTACTGATGCTTCGGCAATTACACCTTTTGTTTTGCCGCTAAATGAAACGGAATGCTCAGGCAGTATTTCCAGTTCCAATTCTATATAAGGATTATTTCCGTTTATATTTACCCCAAGCCATGTGTGCTTTTTTATAATTGCCCTTGCTGATTTTCCTGTTGCACTGATGGCTTGCCCCTCTTCTTGCTCCTTCATTATCTGAGCCTGCAATGCTGCTTCATTTGGTTGGCTAACCGTTGCAGCAGATTGACCCGTATAATCAATCACAACATTCATCTCGTTTTTGGGATCGACCTTTACCGCCATTTCCATACCAGGCCTGAAGGCACCGGGATTGAGGCGGGAAACTAATGTGCGGAGCTGCGTTGTATATTTTTGTCCGAAACTATTTTTTACTTCCAGTTTTAACTTTATCTGCGGACTATTATTAACAGTAACACCTGTATCATTTACTTCGAGAATGATGGCCCTTGCGGAAATGCCTGTTTTTTGTAACCGGTTTGTAGTAAGGATTGGCTTGAAGAAAAGGCGATAGAATAAATAGAACATGGCTCCAAAAA
This sequence comes from Chitinophagales bacterium, assembly GCA_038257235.1. GTDB lineage: Bacteria > Bacteroidota > Bacteroidia > Chitinophagales > Chitinophagaceae > JJ008. The sequence goes on along the minus strand of JBBSJN010000320.1, from coordinate 1,028 downwards.
TAATGAGCATGCCTGCTCCTATAATGATGCCTTCCTTACCGGCTGTGGCTACTACAGCACCTACGCCTACGAGTAAGCCAATGATTCCGCCAACGATGCCTATCCAGACACCTGCATTCATTTTTATCATACTGCTTTTGAGGAGTAATTTAAATAAAAATATTGGGAAGTGAATTATTGCCACAGAGGCAGGGAGGCATAGAGAAATACAGCACGGAGATTTTTTGATTTTTTTGCTTTTGAGTATTAGGATGAAATGAGTTTACGATAGCTCATGTTGCTGGCCTATTTGGAATGTTGCATTGCCTCTACTATTTTTTGTAGAAGCGTTGTCTTACATTATTTGTTTCTATAACAGTAAATGAGTTTGACAGTATAATTTCAGAATTACCAAGTAAAGAGATTAAATTTAAGACGGCAAACTCAGGAACATTTCCCTTTTCCCTAAAAAAATAACTGCCGGGGGATTGTCTCGACGATTGCACTTGTCAATAAGATGTTATCCTTAAATACTTTTATACCAAACATTGTCGGAAAGATATACTCACTTTCGTCAAAATGTTCAATGTCGTATGTGTGCAGATTTTCAGCCGAACCTTTGGCAAAAGTCTCGTCCTTATAACTGTCTATTTGATATTGTCCAACTGTATGCACGGTTTTTAAAATTTGCCACCAATTCATAAATATACTTAACTCCTTGTATAAAAATATATCAAATAATCAACAGTAATTTGTACAAGAAAATATTACAAGCATGGCAATTAAAAGGGCTGCTTTTCAGCAGCCCTTTAATAAAAATTTAAAAACTAATCTATCGGTTTATAATCTTTAAACAAATTGAGCTTGGTGTTTTCTACCTGCTGGCGGTAGGCTTTCCACTGGTTAGCATAAAAATTATTTATTCTTTTTACAGCATCATTAATATCTTCTTCTGCCATCATCACTAATTTTTCTTCCTGTGCACCGGGGGCTACATTTTTAGAACCAATATACTGTGCTGCTGTTTGATAAGCTCTCATAACCGTCTG
>JBBSJN010000319.1:0-2986 GCA_038257235.1 Chitinophagales bacterium | reverse complement strand
TAACTTTTTCATTATTTCAGTACGGCTTGCCTTTTTTGATTTATCAACCTGACGCAACAATTTTGACATACCGATATCTTCAAGTTCATCTTGACTTACAGTTGAAGAACCAACTCCTAGTTTTTTAAGCAGGTCTGTAACGAATTTTAATTCGTTACTATTTTTTGGGGTTACTACTAACGCTTTCATGTGACAAATATACTAAAAAAGGCACTGCCTACAACACGAACTGTGCAACTTGGGCATCACCAGCAATATTCAGCTGCATTTCGCTACCAATCATTGGCTATGGGCGTGACCGTTTGCTAATTATTTTTAATTTCAATTTTTAAATTTCGTTGCTTAATTACATCGTCCGGGGTCGGACACAGCTTTGAATACATGCTGCAAACAGAAAACACTGGAGCTGTTGATAGTATTTAATCCCTGGGCGAAGCCTCCTGCGGGCAAACAGGCAGATGACGGCTGACAGGTAGGAAGGGTTAATATTTTTAAGACGATTAAAGGCAACGTTGATAGACGTAATGGGAAGATTATATCCTGGCCGAAAAAAAACAATGACGGATACAGAAAATAAAAAATATAAAACCTAATTTACAACATCAACCCAATGTTGTTTTACCAAAACCATTAAAACAATACAGGTTGATAAAGTAAAACTGATTTTAAAAACCAAACAAATTGAAAAGAAGGCCGATACTTTCTCCCTAATAGCAACCTTACGGCGAAGTCGGCCAACCCAAAAGTATACCGCAAAGCCCCGAAATAGATTTTTAATGCGGGGCTTATTTAGGGGGCTTGGCGGATACTTTTCTATTTGTTGGCTGCAAGGCAAACAGAAACTCCCTAACAAATTAAGCTATGATATTTATCGTTAAGTCAATAACTATTACATTATTCTTATTTGTATTTTTCTTTAATGCAGTCGGACAACTTACTCCTTTAATTAAAAACCATACTGAAAAGGAGGTTTTAAAATCATTTCAGCAAAAAGGCGAGTTAAGACGGAATATTGAGAACAACTATAAACTATCAGAATCCAAAAATGGCGACACGTTAATTCTTAAAATAACTGGAAAAGAAAATATTGTAATCAGTCTTACGTTCCATTTAGCTGACAGATATTGTGACTATCAAAGAATTGATTTTTCTTGCGATAGTTGTACAATAGACCACCTAAATGAAATATTAAACTCAAAAAAAATCGGTTGGAAAAAAGTCAGCAGTGATACATATTTATCAAAATGGAAATTGCAAACAAAAATGGAAATTTTGCGAACTGGTAACATTTGCAGTACAATAATTTTTCGCTATTTTGACAAAACTAAATCTGAATATAAAAAAGAATACAGAACATTAAGCTCTTTAAAGGAATAGATTTATCGTACTGCCCAGCAGCCAACGGTTTGGCAATATGGTGGCTGGACGTTGTTAGCTTCGGCATTATCGCTATCAGCTTTGGTTCCGGCAGACGTATTTCTGTTGGACTTTTGTTTGTTAGCTTCATCTTTTGTATTTTTATTGAGCTGCGGTTCCGGGCGATTTTCAAATTCCACCACATCGCCGTGTCCGTTGTAGGCTATGCTAACGGCAGACATTCTTAAATTATAAAAAACTAAAACTGATGATAAAATTATTCATTTCTGCTTTTCTTATTTTGACAGTTTCAGGAAAGGCATTTTCACAAACTACCAATTATGAAGTATACGCATTAGAATTTGCTTCGGCTTTCGATAATAAACCTTTTCCGCTAAAATATCTCGTACTGGATGCTCCAGAAAAAGAAACAGGGAATGCCATTTTTATGGTATGGCTAATAAAAGGTAGTAACGGTAAAAACATATTGGTTGATGCCGGATTTTTAAAAGATGTTGAAGAAGCAAAAGATTATGGAGTTACAAATTATATACGACCCGACTCCATGCTCTTACGTGTTGGTTTAAAAGCAACCGATATTACTGATATTATTTTAACGCATCCACATTGGGACCATATGGATGGTGTTAACTTATTCCCGAATGCACAGGTTTGGATGCAAAAGGAAGACTACAACTATTTTGTTGGAGCGGCATGGCAAAAAGAGGGCGGCGGTGATTTTAATAAAAGAAATGTTCGGCAAATTGTTGAACTGAATTTGGCAGGAAAATTAACTCTGGTCGATGGGGATGATAAAGAAATAATTCCCGGTATAAAAGTATATACAGGCTCTCGACACACATTCAATTCACAATATGTACTTGTGAAAAGTGGTGCTGAAAAAATCATAATTGCATCAGACAACGTATATACTTATTACAACTTAGACCATTTAAAATCTGCACCAAAAGATGCGACTTTTGATACAAATGGTTACATAAAAGCTATGGAAAGAATGAAAACTTTAGTTTCCAATATTAAGTTCATAATTCCTGGACATGATGCTTTATTATTTTCACGTTTTCCTATAATATCAAAAGGCGTAATTAAAATCAAATAGCTTACGGACTTTCCGAAGCCCACTAATCGCCGTTGTGTGTTCGTGCTGTTTGGCTAATGGGGCGCCGGAAATCTCCAACAACCAGCATACTACTAATTATAAAACATTTAATAAACAAAATTCATCTCACTCCTTCTCAAGCGCATCCATAAACTCCTGTAGTTTCTCCAACTTACTTTATCATCATTTTTTAATGTAATTTCAAGCCTCTAAATTTAAAAGATATGCCAAAACCATCCCCCGCTACTTATCCCGAATATTTTAAAAATTATGTTGACCAGGTACCGGAAGAAGATCTTACAACAGCTTTCAGCAACCAGTTACCGGTTATCAGCAGCCTGCTCAATTCCATAACCGAAGACAAATCCATGTATGCCTACGATACCGGAAAATGGACACTGAAAGAATTGCTGCAGCACATGATTGATACAGAAAGAATATTCAATTACCGGGCATTGTGCATTGCCCGTAAAGAATCTGTTTCTCTACCCGGTTTTGATGAGAATACTT
>JBBSJN010000318.1:0-2997 GCA_038257235.1 Chitinophagales bacterium | reverse complement strand
ATATTTTCCCAAATAAGGAAATAAAGATTGGTGATAGCTGGGAAAAAAAGACTACTTCTGTAGGAATGACCGGAGGAAATTATACTTCTGTTTATACTGTTACAGATATTGAAGGCGATATGGTTACACTGGATGAGAAAAGCACAATTATAGCGGACGAAGAAGGTGTTAAGATGAATGGGAAGGTATTGAGTAAGCTTATTGTTGATAGTAAAACAGGTCTTGTCGTTTCAGCAGAGATGGATATGACCATAACTACTCAAACTGGAGGTCAATCATTTGATATAAAAGCTAAAACGAAAATAAAAGGGAAGGCGAGATAAATAGCCTCAAGTAATTAAACTTTAATGCCTCCAATCAGAGGCATTTTTTATTTTGCATCGTAACACTTTCTGCATCTTGGTTCATATACATCCGTTGCACCAAGCATTACCTGGTCATCATTAGGTATTTTCCGGTAAGAATAATTAGCCATATTGCCACATTGCATACAAATAGCATGAAGTTTTGTTACATAATCAGCCTTTGCCATTAAAAAAGGCATTTGACCGAAAGGGTTGCCGAGATAATCCATATCAAGTCCCGCAACAATTACACGAATGCCCCTGAAAGCCAATTCATCACAGACGTTGGCAATTTCATTATCAAAAAACTGGGCTTCATCAATACCGATAACATCAACATCGCTTGCCATTAACAGTATTTTTTGGGAATTATCAATCGGCGTTGAATGAATGGCTGTAGCATCATGCGAAACAATTTTTACTTCATCATATCTTACATCAATGGCTGGCTTGAAAATCTCGGCTTTCAGATTGGCAATTTTCACTCTTTTCAGTCTGCGGATCAATTCTTCCGTCTTTCCACTGAACATAGATCCACAAATCACTTCTATACTCCCTCTGCGTTCGCCGCTGGTATTAGGTTCAATAAACATTGTTAAGATTTGTTATGAGTGTTGGGTATTTGATTTTATTGGCAAACAGTTTGTAACTTTAAAACAATTCAGAATTTGCAGGCCGTAAATATAAATCAATGGAACGAATTGAATCTCTCATTAATAAATTAAAAGAACAATTTGATCAAAAAGCTGATCCGGCATTAATGCTGGGTACGGTGCAGTTATTACAATTTGAACTCACTAAGTTAAAAACGAGTGATCATTACAGCCTTGGCACCCCAAAAGTAGCGGTAGTGCTGCCATCAGTTAGTGTGTCAATGCCCGGCCGTGAGGAGTATGAAAAATATGCACCCAGGCCGGTTGAAAAAAACACCGCAGTAAAAGAAGTGAAAGAAACATTGCTGATAGATGAAGACTCTGTTTCAGTAGTTCAGAAAAATGGACAGCTGGATATGCTGTTTGACCCGATGAAAGAAATACCAACACTTTCACATCAGCCAAAAGAGATAAATGATTCAGGGCTTAGTGAACTCTCTATGAACGACAGATTAAAGCAGGCCAAGCCTGAGATTGTAGAAAGATTGAAGGAAACACCCGTAAAAGATTTACGAAAAGCTGTAGGTATTAATGACCGGTTCCATTTTATAAATGAACTTTTTCGGGGCGATGAAAATATGTATGAACGTTGTATTAAAACGATCAACAGCTTTAGCATTTATGCCGAAGCAGAATATTGGATTACCCGTGAGCTAAAAGTAAAGCTGGGCTGGAACAATGAGAATACAACTGTTCAGCATTTTGATCAGTTAGTCAAGAGGCGGTTTTCCTGAATGTATTGAGTAATTATTTCAGTCGCACCTTTATTTGATTTCACAAATTCTTCCGCAGCAGCACATCTGTTATTATATTCTTCCTGATTGATGTGTAATGCCTGTATTATTTCTTTAAGCATTATGCCGTTTCTTTTTTCATCAGTGAAAGGCAATCCGCCACCTGCTTTTACTAATGCTACAGCTTCAGCAGATTTATGATAATAAGGTCCGAATAAAACAGGCTTGCCGTAAACAGCAGCTTCTAAAACATTGTGCACACCTCCTTGTTTTAAACCACCGCCAACATACGTAATAGTGGCATATTTATAAATACTGGAGAGCATGCCAATATTATCAATAATCAGAATATTTTTACCGGATTTTAATTCGTTTGTTTTATGTAAATCAGAAAAGAAAATACATTCCGGGAAAAGCTCTTTAATAGAGAAGAGGTGTTTCTCATTTATTTCATGTGGAGCAATGATTAATTTTACTGTTGAGTCATTCATTTCTGAAAAGGCCTTTTGCAATGCCAGTTCATCTTCCGGCCAGGTACTTCCGGCAATAATGCATTTATTATTGACAATGAATTTTTCAATTTCAGCAATTCTTTTTGATGTGGCAGCAATTTCAATCACACGGTCAAATCGGGTATCTCCGCCCACCGAACAGTTAAGAGCCAGATCAAGTCCTTCAATTAGCTGTTTTGATTCTTGAGTTTGCACAAAAATATGATCAAACTTCGATAGCATCTTCCTGTACAAACTTCCGTACCATTTAAAAAAGATCATGTCTTTTGTAAATAATGCAGAAATAAGCAGTAGTGGTATCTTTCGCTGATGTATCGTTTTCAGGTAGTAAAACCAATATTCATATTTTACGAATATGACCAGTTCGGGGTGAACGATATCTAAAAAATGTTTTGCATTTCCGCTACCATCTAATGGCAAATAAAAAACCCAATCTGCACCGGCATAGTTTTTTTGTACTTCATATCCGGAGGGTGAGAAAAACGTCAGTAGGATTTTATGTTCTTTGTATTGTGATCTTAGTTTTTCAATTACTGGACGTCCTTGCTCAAATTCGCCCAAGGAAGCACAATGAACCCAGATAACTTTCGCATCACCAGGAATTGCTTTTCCCAACCTGTTGAATATTGCTTTTTGGCCGTACACCCATTTTTTGGCCTTTGAATTAAACATTGCTTTAATGCGGGCAGCAACGCCGAATAGCCAAAGAAAAATATTGTAAACAAATAATGACAAATGACTGGTTTTGAATATT
>JBBSJN010000317.1:0-3001 GCA_038257235.1 Chitinophagales bacterium | reverse complement strand
TTTGCCTGCATAACATCCTTTTTAAGTTTATAACTCCAGAAAGGAATTAATTGTGAATGAGCTGACCCTGTTACCGGATCTTCATCAATACCAGCTGTAGGAGCAAAAAATCTTGATACAAAATCCACGTCTTTCCCCGGAGCAGTAATGATAATCATTTTATCCACCTTCTTCATCAATGAAAAATCAGGATTGCATTTTCTAACAGCTTCTTCGTTCATCAACTCGACCAGGTATTCTCTATTTGCATAGACACCTGCAATCTCCGGATTGCCTAAAGATGCTAAAAGTTCTGATGGATATTCTGTTATACGTTCTGGTTTCCAGGAAGGAAAATCCATTTTTAATAAATCGTCATTACGGTAAATTATTAACGGTCCACTCTTTGAATGAAAAGTGACGATTTTTTTCTCATACCCAAGAAAATTAAATAAAACAAAGGCCGATGCCAACGTAGCATGCCCGCATAAATTAATTTCCAGTGCCGGAGTAAACCATCGTATCTCAAAATCATTTTCCCTTTGAACAAAGAATACCGTTTCTGCCAGATTGTTTTCCATTGCTATTTGTTGCATCAGATTATCATCAACCCATTTTTCTAATGGAATAACAGCCGCAGGATTGCCCGCAAATAATTTATCTGCAAAAGCATCAATTTGATAAAGTGTCAGTTTCATTTTCTTTTTTTGAATTATATAGCTGAGGTAATGAGATTTTATAACGTACAGCAAGAATTCGGATCACAAAAATTATAAGGATACAAAGAATGGTGATTACATCTGCATCCAATTTTAACCATCTTAACAAAAAATAAATCAAACCCCCTGCTATGCATGCCATTGCATAAATCTCTTTCCTGAATAATAAAGGTATATGGTTAAGCAGTACATCTCTTACCACTCCTCCAAAACATGCCGTGATGGTTCCTAACGTAATGCAAACACCAATACTGAAACCTTGTGCTATTCCTAATTTAATACCGACAATAGTAAAAAGCCCGAGACCCAGAGCATCAAATAAAAACAACGTTGTAGAAAGATATTTCAGGTGTTTTTCAAAAAACATTGTGACAACAGCTGAACAGAAAATAACGAGGGTAGCTGTTTCATTCTGCAGCCAGCTTACCGGAAGGTTTCCTATTAATATATCCCGTAATGTACCACCGCCAATTGCCGTAACAAATGAAATGACTAATACACCAAATGGATCCAGCTTTTTTTCCATTGCCAGAAAAGCACCCGAAACGGCAAACGAAATAGTACCTAAAATATCTATGATGTAGAGAAAATGTGTTGGCATTGGTATTCAAAAATAAAGAATCCCATTCCGAATATTCAGAATGGGAAAGTAAAAAAGAATTTCTATTCAACAGCCTACTGATCTTTTTTCTTTTTCTTTTTATCTCCTTCCAGCCTAAATGAAACTTTACAAATAACACCGTATGACTTTATTTTTCCATCCTTTACATGCACCTTCATATCCTTAACCCAAACAGAGTCAATATTACGAACGGTCTTTGCACTTTCTTTTACAGCCTGCTCAACAGCATCATCAAAACTTTTTTCTGATGAAGCAATAACTTCAATTACTTTAACGATTGACATAATATTTGTTTTTGATTATTGATTTGATTATCCGATAAGATACAACTTTTTGAAACAGTATCAATATCCTGAGCGAATTTTCTATCCTATTCAGCCATCATTTCATTAATAACAACGATTATTTCTTCAGCATTGGGTTTGCTAAAATAATCCCCATCACTACCATACGCCGGACGATGGGCTTTGCCGGTAATGGTTCTTGGAGCCACATCAAGGTATTTATAACCTCCCTGCTCTTCCATCACTTTATTAAACATAAAGGCGGCTGCTCCACCGGGAACATCCTCATCGATAAATACAATGCGGTTTGTTTTCTTTAAAGAATCTAAAATGGTATGATTAATATCAAACGGCAACAATGTTTGTACATCCACAATTTCACAACTAATGCCTTTTGCTTCTAAGTGGGTAACAGCATCCTGAATAATACGTAATGTAGAGCCGTAAGAAACAATGGTAACATCCTTTCCCTCTTTAATAACTTCCGGCACGCCAAGTGGAACCGTGAACTCCAATAAATTAGTTGGTAGCTGTTCTTTTAGCCTATAACCATTCAAACATTCTACCACTAATCCCGGGTCATTGCTTTTCAATAATGTATTGTACATACCGACAGCCTGCGTCATATTTCTCGGTACACATACATACATTCCACGAAGTGCATTGATTACCATTCCCATGGGGGAACCACTATGCCATATTCCTTCGAGACGATGCCCTCTTGTACGAATAATTACCGGGCAACTTTGTTGCCCTGCTGTTCTATAATGCAAAGTAGAAACATCATCACTCAAAGGCTGTAATCCATAAAGAAGATAATCGAGATATTGAATCTCCGCAATAGGCCGGAGACCTCTTAAAGCCAACCCTATTGCCTGGCCCATTATTGTAAGCTCTCTTATTCCTGTATCAAAGATTCGTTGATTGCCATGCTTTTCCTGCAATCCACTGAATCCCTGGTTTACATCACCAATGTAGCCAAGATCTTCTCCAAATGCCACCACCTTTGGATTTGCTGTAAATAGTTGATCAAAGAAACTGTTCAGTATTTCAAATCCATTTTTTATTGCTGCCTCATTATCATACTCAGCATTTACCACATCTACTTTTAAAGCACTCCTGGCTCCGTCATTGTATAGTTTCGAATTATAAAGTGTTGAATTTTCTTTTTGAAGATCTTGCAGGTAATCCTTCGTCCAGAAAGCAACATCAGCATTACCTGCCAAAGCCAATGCTTCATGCAATGTTTTCAAAACATCTCTTCGCAAAGGCTCTCTGTTTGTTGAAAGCGCCTTCGTTAGTTTTTGTAATGCAATTGAATGTTGTGGCAAGCCATTCGCCATAGTGTTAATCAAATCTACGGCTCTTGAAACCTGCTCTTTTATTGGATTCACATA
>JBBSJN010000316.1:0-3012 GCA_038257235.1 Chitinophagales bacterium | reverse complement strand
ATCCAACTTGCAGAAGTTGCTATAAAAGCATTGAGCCCCGGCATTAATGATCCGGGCACCGCAGTAATAAGCATTCACGCCTTGTCTGATATATTTGCTTACAGATTATATCATAAACTGTCTTCCATCAGGTATAATGAAAAAGGGGAACAAAGAATTTATGCCCCGTCTTCGTCATTCGGCGATATGTTCCAAAAATGCATTTATCCAATTTTGAATTACGGGAAGAATGATGAATACATTCAAATGGAACTAACTTTTATGGCGAAGCAGTTAAAAGCTGCGGATCATAAAAAATTGTACACCGCATTATTTGATACCTTAATAAAAGATGTAGAGAAACAAAAACAAATTAATTGAGAACCATTAAAAATTTATCTCAATTTAACTCCTATCGGGAACGTTTCCAGAAGCTTCAAACAGATAAATAAAGCGGGGTTATTATTGCTCAAATCGCCCAAAGCCATACCCTTAAAGAGCTATGTAAATGATTTTTATATAAATCTCTTAAAAAATAAATTGCTTACCCGGTTTCAATTTGGATATAAAATCACAGTAGGTTTTAATGCCTTAATGTCTCATTTTATCAATTACTTTTCATTTAATTTTTATAGAATTGTTTTACAGTACCGTTAAAGGCGTAAGTATCATACTCATATGTAAAATTTGACCTTATTTTTTATTACTTAGAATAATGCTGCTTTAATCTACTACATTTTAATTTTTTCGACTTCCACTTTTTGACGAACATTTAGTCATGCTATTTGTAAACTATTGCCGTTTTTTAAATCTTAATGGCATGGTTTTAGGGAATAATGATTAACTAAAAATTATTATTATGCTTAACATTAAACCCATCTTCGTAATCGCTGTACTACTATCAGTAATGGTATCCTGTAATAACAAGCCTGACGATAAACAAATACAGGATAATGTAACCAAACAATTGCAGAACAATAAAAATTATGCTGGTGTAAATTCCAGTGTAAAAGAGGGTGTAGTTACTTTAACCGGAATGTGTGAAGGCGATAACTGCGTTACGGATATAGAAAAAAATATTAAGGCTGTAGATGGCGTAACGAAAGTAGAAAATAATATCGTCAAAGATAATTCTACTGACATGACCATGAGAACATCTATTCAAACTATTATTACGAAATATCCTGGTGTGCAGGCCGATGTAGCTGCGGGAGTGATAGTGCTACGGGGAGATATTGACCGTGACAACCTCCAATCTTTGATGAGCGAACTCAGTGCACTTCATCCTGAAAAAATAGACAATCAACTTGTGGTAAAATAAAAAATTATGGAAAACAAGAAAAATCTACAAGCTGTTACTCCCCTTATAGATCAAACAAAGGCAAAAAAAGACAATGAAAGATATTTTAACCTGCAGGTAGATGAAATTCCATACAGGGTGGAATTTGAACCTTTCTTCTTTAACGATCAGGTGCGGTATTACGTAAGTATAAATGCCGGGCCGAAAGACGTTTTTGTGTGGGACACAAGCATGAAGCAGTTTAGAGCTATTGATGATAAAGCCGGTGTATTACCGGTGGCGTTGGAACTAGCAATCAGTGAAAAACTTCAACATCAAAACCTGTAATATTTTTGGAAGACTCGTCAGCGAAGACAAAAATGATTTAATCTGGTAGAAATAAAAATTTATTACCACTAAAAAAGTAAAGTTATGAAAAATATAAAAACTCAAATGGCGAAGACAACGGGTTATTCATTGTTATCAGGTATCTGTATTTTGGCTCTGCTTCTGTTTCTAAGCAGTTGCAGCTCCGTTAAAAAAACAGTGAGCAATGATATTATAGATATTCATGAGAACAACAGCACTGTAGCGGCTTTTGTTGCTTACGTGAATGCAAACAATACAATGGTTCCCGACCATGCGTACATTAATAATGCGCTGGTAAAACTGGCCGATGCCACCAATGCGATGGCTGGCGAAATTAATTACACCATTACCCTTGATTTGAACAAGGCAAAAGATTTTGCAAACAAAATCACACAAGATCCCAACGAGAACACCCATGCGGATAACATCCGAAAGTCTGCAGATATATTGAGCAGTGCACTTCAAAATATGCAGCAAGCGAAATACCCCGGCTTATCCGCTTCCGCCGCCGAATTAAAAGGTAATGCTGAAGCCATCAAAACGGATGTTCTCGTTCATCATCAAAAAGAAGGCATCGCCGCTTTTCTGAAAAACTCGGCAGGTCTTTTTCAAAAAATGAATTAATCATCTTGGCGAAATGGCAACAAATGATAAAACCTTATGTTACTTAGATAAATTGCCCGATTACAAAGTAGCCTCCGACAATTGTGATGTGCGGGACTGCGATGGCAATTTTATATGACGCATCTGGCTTTTCAAATTGCAGCCCGGTTGTAAAAAAGGTATATCCTAATATCTATCGGACATTTTACAGAGAAGTAGGTGATTAAATCATCAGGGAAGAAATTTTTAGGACGAAGATTAATTAAGTCCCAAATAATATTTTAAATACTAAAACAATTTTAATGACAGAAATTAAAATAGAAAAGAAAAAGCCAGTATGGCCCTGGATTTTATTAGTCCTTGGTTTGCTTTTTGCTGCCTGGTTCTTCTTTTTTCGCAACGATAAAGATGAGCCTGTAGAAACAGCAGATAACAGGGCACTGATAGATGTTCATGAAAATAACAACATAGTTGCCGCCTATGTTACGTTTATTAATTCCGACACCAATACAATGAGCCTCGACCATGCATTTATTAGTGAGGCATTAACAAAGCTTACTGATGCAGTTGATGCTATGGCTACTGAAGCAGGCTACGATGTAAAAGCCGACATAGCCAAAGCAAAACAGCTTTCGGATGAAATAACAAAAGACCCGATGGTAACTACCCATGGTGATAAAATAAGGAGTGCTGCTGATGTGTTAAGCACTTCTTTACAAAATATGCAGCAGGCAAAATATCCCGGCTTGAGTGCTGAAGCTGCTGATGTAAAAAGTGCCGCT
>JBBSJN010000315.1:0-3017 GCA_038257235.1 Chitinophagales bacterium | reverse complement strand
TGTCTTTTTGATATTTGAGTAATGCATCAGCCTGTTTTAATAGGGATTCGTTATCCCACCAAAGGCTGGGACTAATGATGAAATAATGTGAAAACAACTCAGCTTTTTTTAGTAAGATTTCTGTAGCCAGTAAACCGCCAAGCGATTGACCTATCAGATATTTGGTATCTGTAGTCGTATAAACAGAATTAATGTATGGCTGCAATTCCTTTTCTATGAAAGCGATGAATTTTTCAGAGCCTCCGGTGGTAGGATATTTTTCTTTAAGCTCTTTTTCGTTTGTTGGAAATGTAAAATCTTTTTTTCTATCTACATTAGAAATGCCGACAATAATAAAATCTGGCATAGCAAACATCAGGTTAAAGAATTGAACCAGGCCGGTAATATGAATAAAGTCTTCATGTATTGATCCATCGAGTAAATAAATAACAGGATAAGCTTTTGTTGATGAAAATTCTCCTGGCAGATAGATATTTAGTAACCTGTCCTCACCTACTATATCAGATTTTATTGATCTTGTTTCTCCGATGGTTAATGGTTTCACTTTTTCATTATTGTGCTGTGCATTTACTGAAAAGGAACAACAAAATATAGTAAGTAAAAAAACTGATCTTAACTGCATGGTTCTTATATTTTATCTATTGAATATATATTAAAGTGATCAAATAAGAAACCCCTGAAATATTTCAGGGGTTGTTTAAGCAATTAGTCAGCAAATTTATTTATGCATTTCTATTTATACAGTTCAAATCATCAAAAGCTATTTCCAGCCTTTTGCTGAAAGAATCTTCGCCTTTGCGTAACCAGTTTCTCGGGTCGTAATATTTTTTATTCGGCTTATCAACTCCATCCGGGTTGCCAAGCTGGCCTTGCAGATAAGCTTCACTCTTTTTATAATTTTCCAGCACTCCTTCCCAGAAAGCCCATTGCAGGTCAGTGTCAATATTCATTTTAATAGCACCATAACCGATGGCTTCCCTGATTTGGTTCTGCGGTGAACCACTGCCTCCATGAAATACAAACCAAACCGGTTTTGATCCTGTTCCCAGTTCTTTTTGAATATAAACCTGACTGTTGTGTAAAATTTCCGGACGAAGTTCCACATTACCAGGCTTATACACACCATGCACATTACCAAAAGCAGCAGCTACGGTAAACAGGTTGCCAACTTTGCTCAATTCCTTAAATGAGTAAGCTACATCTTCCGGCTGGGTATATAATTTTGAATTATCTACATTACTATTATCAACTCCGTCTTCTTCGCCACCCGTTACTCCGAGTTCTATTTCGATCGCCATACCAAGCGGCTTCATTCTTTTAAAGAACTCGACAGAAGTTGCTATGTTTTCTTCAATTGGTTCTTCGCTTAGATCAAGCATATGCGAACTGAACAAAGGCTGTTTTTTTTCTTTGAAAAATTGCTCACCAGCATCTAACAATCCACTGATCCACGGTAACCATTTTTTGGAAGCATGGTCTGTATGCAAAACAACCGGTACACCATAATGTTTTGCAACATTGTGAATATGTAAAGCACCCGAAACGCCTCCGGAAATATTTCCTTGCAATTGGTCGTTCGGCATTCCTTTGCCAGCTATGAATTGTGCACCACCATTCGAAAACTGAATAATGACAGGAGAGTTTACTTTAGCTGCAGTTTCCAATGTTGCATTAATTGTATTGGTGCCAATAGTGTTTACTGCTGGCAAAGCAAATTGATTGTCTTTCGCATCATTTAAAAGGGCTTCCAGTTCTTCACCGAACAGCACACCGGCTTTGTACTTTTTCATTTATAGTATTAGTTAAGTTTTTAAATAATAGGACAGGTGTCCGCCTGTTTCTATGGTCGCTAAGATAACTGATTTGTTTTATTCAAAAATTCAGGACAATCTGGAGTATTAATCATTGTTCTTACCCAGATTTTTCTGTACCAGCAGCAGATTTTTCCGAAGCGTTTGCTTCAGGTTGGTTTTTACAATATCGCCGGTAGATCTGCACCTGTTAAAATGAGTTGTAGTATGATAGTTATTCAATTCCTTCTTTAATTGTTCTATTTTTTGAGGTGTAGATATTTCATCATCTTTCATTATGTCCAGCAATTCTTTTATACGATACCGGGAAGAAACCAAACGAAAAGTAATCTTTGTTCTTTCTTCAAATTGATACTGCGCTATGGATTCATTGTTTAAATGTGAAAGACATAATTGTACAAACGGAAAGTTTTCTTTGAAGAATTGAGGAAAGTATAAATTTTTTCTTCCTTCGTAAGACTGCTGGTCAAAATCAATACAGCGGATACGATATTGATAATCTTCAATATCCGGCGTAATATCAATTACAAAATTATAGCTACGCATATCGCCAAGTAATCGCACAAAACATCTTTCATTAAATTTTACAAACTCTTTGGCTATTCGTATTTTATTCGTTTCAGGAGCATTCAAAAACTGACTGACAAACTTATCTCCCGGAATGCCCGGAATATGTTCTTCCACCAATGTGTTATCGCTGGTAAAAAAAATAATGCGGTTAGGAGAGAGAATATGTTCCAATTCTAACCCATAGATACGGGATGCATCAGCAATTTTAATATAGTAATGATCGTAATTGTCGTTGAATTTATTTACGATTCTGATACGAAAAGGATTAGAGTTGCCAAATGTGCAATAATCAACTCTGGCCACATCAAAATGACTGAGAAAACTATAATCACCTTCCGTTTTTAATGCAGCATAGATTTTTACTAATCCTTCTCTGATAAAATTCCAGTCTCGGCTGTCGTAAGATGTTTTTTCCCATAAAGTATTATTCCCGTTTTTATCTTTTATGGGTGTAGACCAGGTAAAGTTCAGCAGGTCGGTATACGACACCGGCAGCTTTACTTCTCGGCCATGATTTTTAAGGTAATGGCGCAGTTTGTCATTTACCGGATACATCGGTTTCTTTCTGGAAGGTTTATCGCCTTCGTTAAGTTCTACATCATTATTCTTTTCGCTAAAGTTCATGTAGGAAATAGT
>JBBSJN010000314.1:0-3018 GCA_038257235.1 Chitinophagales bacterium | reverse complement strand
TGTGATACGCTATGGCTTCTTATAATTATTTTGTCATTAACTTTCAGGCAATGCAATTGCTGAAATTCATTGTCAAAGTTTAAAAAATTCTTGTCAGACTTTAGCGGCCCAAAACTAAGAATGTAATCATCACCATTAATACTGACCATCACTCCGAAACCTAATCTAGAGCCTGGCGGAAGAGAAAGAGAGGTTACAACTCCCTCCATATTTGTATAATCTTTAAGGTGCTTCCTTATTTTAGCTTCAGCGGCATACACTTTTTTACCTGCGGGAGACGCTTCCCATTTTTTGTACATTATACCATCAGGGGTAGCCTCCCATTTTTTCAATTCGGCTTTCCTTTCAGCAGCAGAGAGTGGCTTTGGGGTTGATTTTTTAGAAGTTTCATTTTTGATTTCGCGATTAGCAAATACTAGTCCGCTTACCACAACCAGCGGTAAGATCAGCGCATAAATAACTTTTTTCATATTTTTTGTAGGTTTAATTAACATAGAACTATCTCCTGATAAATCAGATCCGTTTAAGGCATTTCTTTTATTTTTCATATCCTTTTAAAGTTGGTGCAACAAAATACTTTTATTTATTTCAGCCTGGGGGACCCGGATTGTAAATAAGAGTGTAAACTTTGTAAATAATATCTTGACAATATGCTTGTTAAAAAAAATTTCCTGCCCATAAAAGCATACGGACCTGGTTGTGACTTAATCCGTTTTCTGTTGTGAAATATTGGAACTCCCCATTATGAAGCAAACACACTCCTTTGTTGTAACTATACTGCACACCGGGTAAAATTGTGCATTGCTGCATAATGAACAAAACGTACAAGTGTGCGACGCAACGATGAAAAATAGTAGCAATGTGGCTTGGCTCCAAAAAAATTCAGTGCACATTTTTATGCAGTTGGAAGTATACCAAACCAAATATTTCCTTTACTATCCTCTAAAATTGAACGAACTCCTGTTGTGTATTTCAATATTGTGGTGTCAATTTTATTGTCAAAGGGTTGATTATTATTTTTAGCCTGTACTATCTCCTTATTTGATTGACCTTGATTATTGCAAGAGATTGTTACAGCAATCAAAAATGAGCAGCAAAGGATAAAAATGTTTTGCCTATTTGAGTTTACTTTTATTTTGACTGTGTTTTTTTGTATGACGCACAACGATAAATGTTTATGAAGTTGCGGCATTTGAAAAACATCAGCCTCAATTAACTACAAAAGCAAAATAGTGGATTGTAGATAAATGATAACAAACACCTGTAAACAAGCATGTTTAAAAAAGCCCGAACTAAGTCGGGCTTGTACAAAAAAAGTCTCTGATTACTAATTGGCTTTATCGAATACCGTCTTCCAGGCACGCTCGCCGCCCCATAAGTTTGATTTTGCATTGGCCTGAACAGAAATAGACTTGCCATCATTGCTCAACTTCCAAACCTCTGTTACGTAAACAAATGCTTGTTTCTGAACATTTATCTTGAAAGGAGTGGCAACCATCAGGTGTACAATTGAGTTAACAGTCATAGTTTGTCCATCAGTTGACAACTTTACGGTAAACTTCTTTCCTCTTTCCCCGCCCTGATTAATTTGGCTTTCTTTACCGTCGAAGGCCAGTTTCTCCTGGCTTGTAGCCAGCGCTGCGCCAGGAGACGGGTTTGGTATTTCTATGGTTAGAAAATCTGCCTGCTCTGCTATTTTCATTGTTTTAGAGAGCATACGATCACCCTCGACATATGAGCAAACAATATTTCCGCCCATACTTATCGACTCTTTGGATTTCCATTTGCCAGAAAAGTTAGCGCGATGAGTGCCATTTTTTTGTTGAGCCTGTACGACAAAATAAATTACTCCTGTTAATAGAATAATCAGGCAGTACAAAACGCTTCTTTTATTTTTCATTTGTCTATTTTTTGCTTTTTAATGGTGATGAAGCGATTATTATTTACCCTGCGGGTTTCGGCAAAATCATGATGGTTTCATATCCTGTCAAGATTGATGCAGCAAATCTACTTTGCTATTTTTCGGCTTGAGAGATTTGGATTGTAAATTAAAATGTAACCTTTGTAAATAATTGTAAATAACATGTCTGAAAGCCAAAATCTTCTCTCCGGGAAACGCAAATACCTGTGGGGATGGATAATACTCCCGGTTATCTCGATAATCTGCGTGGCTTTCAGCATGACCGGCAATGATGACTTTGACTTTGCCAGAAGGGAAGTTTTGCTTCGCCGAATCGGACATGAAATACTCCTTCAGTCGCACGACAGTACATCACGGGTACTTCCAGTAAAAAAGATCGCCGAAAATGAATACCTAATCAGTTTTGAAAATGCCTTTACTTTTCAGCCCGACTTACTGGTAAAAACTACTCAGCGTTTATTAGCTAAAGACCCGCTTGCAAGTGATTACGTTGTTAACGTACTTAACTGTGCCAATGCCAGCGTAGCCTATGGATATGCCATATCAAAAAATAAGAAAGATGATATTGTGACCTGTATAGGAAGAACGCAACCCATGGGATGTTATATGATCAACATTAAATTTAGACCAACGGGTATAACCTCTGCAAAGAAGGGATATTTTTTGGGCGTTCTGTTACCTTTAGCATTTATTGGATTTATTTTTTTGAGACCTGTCAAGCCGCAGAAGGCCTTACCCGACAACCAGCCTAAAGAGGATAGTCAGCCTACTAATGTCAGCCAGCATACTGATGAGCGCCAGCACAATGACAACTTCACTTTGGGATCAATGTTATTCAATGTGGAGGCTCGTAAGCTCATGATTAATGAAAAGACCATAGAATTGACCAAAACTGAAACGCGTGTACTACACATTTTCGCGGCCTCTCCTAACGAGGCTATAGAGCGAAGCCGGCTACAAAAAGAGATATGGGAAGATGAAGGTGTTATAGTAGGCCGCAGTCTGGATATGTTTATATCAAAACTTAGAAAAAAACTGGAATTTGATCCGAATATCAAAATTGTTGTTATACGCGGCAAAGGATATAAGCTTGAAAT
>JBBSJN010000313.1:0-3019 GCA_038257235.1 Chitinophagales bacterium | reverse complement strand
TCTGTAATCAACAACGAGGTCCTGGTAACCAAATGTGGTTCCTCTTTCTGTCAGCATCACTTTATCGTTTCCTGCATTTTTAATTTTATCAACAGCAAATCCCATGGCTTCGCCACTTACAAACTGTCCTTTTTTTACATTAATAATTTTACCTGTTTCTGCAGCGGCTATCAATAATTCCGTCTGGCGACATAAGAATGCAGGAATTTGTAAAATATCAGCATATTCAGCAGCCAGTTTTGCTTCAGTAGCAGAATGTATATCTGTTACTACCGGAATGGAAAATGTACTGCCAATATTTTGTAACATCTTTAATGCAATCTCATCTCCGATGCCAGTGAAGGAACTACCACTTGTACGGTTTCCTTTTTTATAAGATGCTTTGAAAATATAAGGAATCTCAAGTTTCTTGCAGATGGTTGAAACTCTTTCAGCAACTTCATTGACCAATTCGCTTCCTTCTACTACACAAGGGCCTGCCATTAGAAAGAAATTATCCGGGTCATATTTTTGATTCTCAAATAAATCTTTTAGAAATTTTTCCATGGCGCAAAAATACTAATAAGCAACTGCTTTTCTGCATTGATCACTTTTTGAATATAGAAGTTACTTTTTTTGAACAGAAAATCGTAGAGGTTCTTTACTTCAAATTAATTTCTTGTTGGTATTTTATAAGTAGCACCACTGCAGAAAACACTATTATAACTGTGCGGATAAGTATTTATTTGGTGTAAAATACCGGAAAGTACCGGTGCCGACATGGAAGTGCCTGAGAGTACCTCATACGTCCCGTTCTTAGATGTTGAAAGTATATTTACACCCCCTGTTACATAATCTACATTGCTGCCGAAATTGGAAAATGGAGCGCAGACATTAGCACAATCTATAGCACCGACAGTAAATATTCTGTCACCATTTAAGCAACCTGGGTGAGAAAAAGTTGCATTACTGGCATCATTGCCTGCTGCCATTACAATCCATATTCCAATATTACCTAAATTAATTATGGACGCATTTAATATAGGGGAGAATTGATCGCATGGAGTAAGACTAAATACACCCAAACTCATATTGACTACATCACCAGGAATGCCAAATTGGGCCACATGATTTAGACCAGCTACTAACCATGAAAATTCACCGGGGCCCGCATTTGTTAATACTTTTACCGGCACTACTTTAGCGCCGGCCGAAACTCCAACAACCCCAAAATCATTATTTTTTGCAGCAGCAATACCGGCTACATGTGTACCATGTCCATTTTGATCGTCCACCGGCTCGCCAGTATATGATATAGCATAAGGAGCATACACCTCTACATTCAAATCGGGGTGATCTAGGTCAATACCAGTATCTAGTATCCAAATCCAGGTATATTTATTGGAACCATCTCCGGCGCCCCCAGCCATGGATACTGAACATGCTTCTGTTTGAGTTAACGGCTTTTTTGAAATGCTTTCATTTCCGGGTTTATAATCAGAAGCTTTAATGATGTAATCGGGATATACGGCCTTAATATCTTTGTCATTTTTCAATAAGCTCACTTCATGATCTGTGAGTTTAGCAGAAAAACCAACAATGAGATCAGCAAATTCGTTTAAAACTTTCGAATCAGCTATAGTTAACTTATTTCTTACCTGTTTTAATTTTTCAATATTCTGTTTACGATAAACTGTATCAGCACCCGGAATCCTGTTGAAATTTCGGTTTGCACGTTTCATTACTGGTACAGAAGCTGATTCATTTAAGATGACAATATATTGTCCGGGTATTATTTTTTCTTGTTGTGCCTGTATATTAATTACAATTCCAATTAAAATAATAGCAGCTATAATTACTTTTTTCATACAATCATATTATTTGAATATTATAAATCGTTCCTCATTTTTTAAAAGATTATTTTGTTTACACTACAGCCTTATCAATTTAAAAATTTTACGGGTTGTTCCTTGTACGATTTCTAACATATAAAGCCCTCTCCGATAATTATTGCCAATCTGCAAGTTGCTATTTGGTAAAATATTATTCCTCACTTCAATAATCCTTCCCAGTTCATCACTCACTCGGATATTTAAGGGCAGCTTACTGCCGCTTTCTGTATTTATTGTAAAATACTGTTCTGAAGGGTTCGGAATAACTTTAACTATCAGATCATTTGTGATTTCTTTTTGGGATACACTATTTGTTAAAACAGGCGAAGATGTTTTAAGCATAGGTGCACCATCAAAAATGGTAACTCTGCCAATACTTTTACCCATTGTTGCAATGGTATTATTCGGAAGACTGATCTGAACGTCAAAATATTCTGTTGGTTCTGGGATGCCATCATCAATTATGATTATACTAATTGTTCCGGTAGTAGATCCGGCAGGAATGGTAATGGAACCTTTGTCGGTAACATAGTCTACATTCTTTCCATTTCTTTTACCAACTGCAGTTCCGTCAATGGTAATGAAATTTATCTTAACCGACTGAGTAGCGACCTTTGATAAACTCACTGTTAATGTTGCAATACCTTCTGATTCGTAAACGCTGACATCATTTATACTGACAGTAAGTACCGTTGTACAATTTTCATCAATCTGTCCGTTGCAATTATCATCAATTACATTGCCACATATCTCTGTCATGCCTGGATTAATGGCTGCATTGGTATCATTGCAATCACCACTGGTGGAAATTAATTGTGAGGCTAATTTATATCCGGTTGGTTGCAGGCATTGAGTAAGAGTAGCGCCATTGCTATATCCATCGCCATCTGAATCTTTATACCATATTGTTGCTGGATTAATTGCTGCATTGGCATCATTGCAATCACCTAATGGTAAAACAGTTCTTGTATAACCGGCACCGGGGTTTGTACATGAAGTTGTAGTTGAAACTGCATAACCATCCCCATCTGCATCAAGATACCAAATGGTAGCAGGGTTAATAGTTGGATCTGCATCATTGCAATCACCTAATGGTAAAACTGTTCTTGTATAGCCGACACCCGGGCTTAAACAAGAAGTTGTAATTG
>JBBSJN010000312.1:0-3051 GCA_038257235.1 Chitinophagales bacterium | reverse complement strand
CCTAGCGCTAATTCTTTTTCAAGGTCAACAGGCAAAATATTTTTCTGCCATCCATCGCCTTTTAATTCTTCAAAAGTTTTTCCTGCGTAATCAAGATAATATTTGTTGAAAAAAGTTTTCTTTCCATCGGGCGTGGCTGTCCACACCAGGTGCGGTATAGTTTCTGCAAGCGTTCTGAATTTTGCTTCGCTTTCTTTTATTTTTTGATCTGCTTCTATTTGTTCGGTAATATTGGTATGCACTCCAATCCATTCTCTTATGGAGCCATCATCGTTTAACAATGGAATGGCTTTTATAGAAAACATTTGCCATTCACCACTCTTTGTTTTTACACGGTGTTCAAATTCAAAGGTTTTACATTCTTCGACTGCTTCATTCCAGGCATCAATGGTGGGTTGTGCATCATCAGGATGTACGGCTGTTGCCCATCCATAGCCCTGGTACTCTTCATAACTTTGTCCTGTAAGTGCTGCCCAACCCTTCTGCTCGCCTATCATTTCTCCTTTGGTATTATTAGTCCATAAAATTCCCTGTACCGCTTCTACTGCAGCGCTGAAACGTTTTTCGCTTTCTTCAATTTGTTTTCTTGCTTCTACCTGTTGTGTAACTTCTACTGAATGAGACAACAATCTTTCACTATTTCCTTTTTCATCCTTCAATGGCTGTAATACCATGTTGTAATAGCCCAAAACCAGTTTGCCGGTTTTTTTATTCATTAATTCAACAGGAAATTCATTAGCGATGAAGGGCTCGCCTGTAGAAAAAGTATTATTAATAATATCTATTAAACCCTGTTGTTCTAATTCTGGAAACAACTCTGGTACGGTTTTGCCCATAGCTATTTTTCTGTCAACTAATTTTTCATATTCTGAATTGGCAAATTCATAAATGTGCGTATCACCTTTTAAAATAGCAATACCTGCGGGAGCATTCATAAAGGATTTGTACAGTATCATGCGCTCATGATCTGACCGCTTCTGCATTGCTTCAATTTGTTCCTTGGCTTCCTGCAAAAGCCTGTTGCTTTCTTTGGTGGAAATTCGCTCGTTGGTTTCCCTTTGTAAGCGAAAAAAGAACAGTGTCAAAAAAAATATTGAAAGTAAAGAGAGTACTAGTAAAAAGATAGGTGGAAATGAAGCTGAACGGTTTTTAAGTTCCATGCGTTGTGATAATTCCTGATCTTCCTTTTGTAACATAGCGGAAGCTTGTTGTCGCACTTCATCCATTTTGTATTTCCCTTTCAGTAATTCAACATCATTGATTGGATTTGTAGTAGGGAATTGTAAAGATTTGAGATTGGTACTTAAAATGAATAACCTGGCTTCGATCAGTTCTTTAAAACTCTTCAAATCTTTTTGATCACTGGCATCGTCCCCAAAGAGTGTAGAAAGCTCAATTAATAACTGGTTGATTTGCTTTTCTGCTCCATGATAGGGTTTAAGAAAAATCGTATCTCTGGAAAGCAAGTAGCCCCGCTGTCCTGTTTCAGCATCCTTAAGCCTGGAAAGTATTTCAGTAAGTTTGCTCTTGATAATACTCGTATGTACAACCGCATCAGTAGATGCCTCAAACTGTTTTACCTTGCTGTAAGAAAGAAACGCTGCGATAAGCAACACCATACCAAGAAGTGCAAATAAAAAAATTGAATTATTTTTTTGGAGTTGCTTCATGGCTTGCCTGCTAATTGTGAAAGTTCTAAACTAATATATTTTGGGTTTCTTTTCAATATTTATTTGTCGCTTAGTTGCTGAATTGAGCTGCAAATGTTTGAATAGCATCAAAAAAATCAACTTAAGCAAATGTGATAAAAGATAATTAAATAATTATACCAGAAGTGCAAAATAAAAAGTGCTTCCTTTTTCGGTTTCACTTTCTGCCCACTTTATTTCATCATGCATTTCTAATATTCATCTTGTGCCATCTTAGAGCCATAGTCATATGTAAAACTTTTTTTTCATATGGGCCGATAGGTTTAAATTATTTTTCTGAAAGCTTTAAGCACACGGGCAGCCTCTATAGTTATTAAGTGTACAATAAGTACTGTGCTACTACTTCGCTCTTTTTTAATTGTACCTGTAGCGCTGGAAGTATTTAATGGGACAAGCACTAATCCTGCATACCGTTCATTCTTTACCAGTTTTTGCTGGCTTTAATGTTAGTTTCAATGTTAAAAAACCCAGCAATCCTGCAATCAATGATGAAATCAAAATCACAAACTTTACATTATTGATGAGGGTTTCATTGTCAAAAGCAAGAAGTGTAATAAAAATTGACATGGTAAATCCTATTCCGCCCAAAAAGCCCACACCTACAATTGCTTTCCAATTTAGGTCAATTGGTAGTTTGCACAATCCAAATTTTACAGCTAAATAAGGCAGCATAAATATGCCAAGAGGCTTGCCTACTATCAATCCCAGCGCAATTCCTATGCTATAATTCTGTGTAAGTATTTGTCCAATGTCACCGCTTAAAATGATAGCTGTATTGGCTAATGCAAATATTGGTAAAATAACAAAGGCAACTGGTTTATGTAAAAAATGTTGCAAAATATAGGAGGTTGATTTTTCACCTCCGTTACCAAATGGAATAGCAAAAGCCAATAGGACACCTGTAATAGTGGCGTGTACTCCTGAATTCAGCATAAAATACCACATAAAAACGCCACCAATTAAATAGGGTATTAAGTTTTTAATTTTTAATCGGTTGAAAACTAAAAGCAAAGCAAAAATGCCTAACGCAATAAAAAGGTTGGACCAGATAAATGTTTTGGTATAAAATATTGCAATTATCAAAATTGCTCCCAGGTCGTCCATTACGGCTAAGGCGGTTAAAAATACTTTTAAAGTAGTGGGAACCCTGTTTCCTAATAAAGATAAAATTCCTAATGCGAAAGCTATGTCTGTCGCCATCGTAATTCCTGCACCCGATTGTGTTTCAGTCCCATAATTGAACAGCATAAATAGTCCTGCAGGAATGATGAAGCCACCCAATGCTCCAAAAATTGGTAATAAAGCGTCTTTTAAATTTGAAAGTTCTCCATGATAGATTTCT
>JBBSJN010000311.1:0-3107 GCA_038257235.1 Chitinophagales bacterium | reverse complement strand
CTCCGCAGCCAGATGAACCCGCATTTTATTTTCAATTGTTTGAATTCAATAAAATCATTAATTCAACAGCATGAAGAGGAGAAATCAGTAAATTATCTCACTACTTTCTCTAAACTCATCCGCACTTTGTTGAATAATGTTGATAAAAAAGAGATCAGCCTCTACGATGAAATAGAAACCTGTAAACTATACCTTCAATTGGAAGCCATGCGGTTTGATACGAAATTTTCCTATGCAGTAAAGATGGATGATAATATGGATTTAAAATCTGTCCAGGTTCCGGCCCTGATTATTCAGCCCTTTATTGAAAATGCCATCTGGCATGGTATCGTACCGAAAGGGGAAAGCGGGCATGTAGAATTATCTGTACTTCAAAAAGGTAACGCTGTTGAAATTAGTATTGATGATAATGGCATTGGCAGAGAAGCTTCCCAACAAAATAAATCTGTGAGTGGCTTAACGCATAATTCAAAAGGTGTAAATCTTACCCAATCAAGACTGGAACTGGATAACCTGCTGCGCCAGCGAAAAGCGAAATTGGAAATGATTGATAAGAAAGATGAAAATGGGGTAGCAACCGGGACAAAAATTATTATTACTATAAAAGAGGAAATATAATGATAAAAGCAATTATTATAGACGATGAGCAGCATTGCGTAAAGGCGCTGCTTAATGATCTGCAAAGGAACTGCCCTGTTGTTGAGGTGACAGATGTTTGTCATTCTGCCAAAGAAGGCATTATGAGCATAAAGAAAAATAACCCGGATCTTGTTTTTTTAGATGTAGAAATGCCCTGGATGAATGGCTTTGAAATGCTGGAAGTACTCGGAGAAATAAATTTCTCTGTCATATTCACCACGGCGCATGATGAATTTGCAGCAAAAGCTTTCCGCATCAGTGCTATTGATTATTTACTAAAGCCCATTGATGCAAATGACCTGAAAGTGGCAGTTCAAAAAGTGGAGAAAAAAGTCGAGGAAGGCAGCAACTTACACCATATCAGCAACCTGTTACGGAACATGCGGCAACCAACAACGGATCAGAAAATTGCCTTACCTCAAAGAGAGGGATATGAGTTTGTAGATGTGTCCTCCATTATTTACCTTGGAGCTGAAGGAGCTTATACCAAAGTAATAATACAGGATAAAAAATCAATGCTTATTTCCAGAACTTTGGGAGATGTAGAAGAGCTGCTACCACCTGAGTTATTTCAACGTATTCATCATTCTACGCTGGTAAATGTTTCCTATATATCCCAGTTTTTGAGAACAGATGGTGGTTATGTAGTACTTAAAAATGGAGAGAAATTATCAGTAAGTAAAACAAAGAAAGAAATGCTGATGGCGAGGCTGGGTTTAAAAAAGGATTGATTCTTTTAAAAGACATACTTCTTTACTAATTAAATCTTTTTTATGAAACAAAAAATTCTTTGCCTGGTTGCTTTGCAATTTCTCCTGAATAGCTTTTGCCTTTCCCTATCATCACAAAAGGTTATGAAAGTAAATGACAGCCTGAAAAATAACTGTGAGCTACTGGAAGTAAAAGCCGGTGGATTACGGGTAGTTCATAAATATGAGTTTGGTTCCTATAAGGTTGTTTCCGGTAAAGCAGGTGGGACAACTACAAAGACCAATTCAAAATTATTCAGCCGCTTTTCAGAATCAGCGTCAACTCAAAAAATGACTTTTGTTTTTACAGACAATGCTATTGATACTGTGCAAGTAGATATGTTTAGCCAATCAAAATCCCAGTCCAAGACCACTCATTCAATATCATTTAGCAGGCAAGGAGCTCAACGGGAGGCTAATAACGAAACACAGCAAAGCCTGGATAGTTTTGTTGCCGTTATTTCAAAATTGAATGATACGACTGCCTGGCAGCTTATTTTTCTTTCCGAGTACGATAAGAATTCGCAAAAAAATAAACTAACCCGTTTTTTAACAGACGGTAAAACAGAAATCGAAATAAGAGAAGTGAATGAATCAGATAATGGGAAGCAGTCTCTCTTATGGATATGTCATGGGTTTGAATTTTTTCTTGATGAAAAACCAATTGCCGCCGTGCAAACAATGATCAAACAATTTGTGTGGCTTAACAAAGATCTTGATCAAAATATGAAATTAATTATGGCTACAGCTTGTGCAACATTATTGTTGAGTCCATATGGTATCCATTTTTCAGATTAAGAATTGTTCTGCAAAAATGTTTCTACATTAGATTTAAAATAAAAATTTGACTTTATGAAATATCTTTTATTGTTTATCAGTTTTGGGTTATCACTTTCTGAAAGTTATGCTTCGGGAAATAATAAAAGGACAGATACATCCGGTCACCGTGTTCTAATCATTAATGCTTTTGATGCTTCGAATATGAAAGCCCGGAATAATAAAAAAGAACTTTTTGCAGAATTGGCAGATAGCCTGAAACAATACTTGCGCAGCGAGATGATGAATTTTTCATTTATTGAATCGGTAGTGGTGGAAGAACTTGTGAAGGATAATACTGATAGCATGGTCAGTTCTTTATTATTGAAATATAATTGTCCCGGCGCCGTCGTTATAAACTCACTGAATGTTTATTTTGAGCAGACAGGTGTAGAAGTAACCAGGGATAATAATGGCAAAAAATCAAGAGAAGCTTCTTATGATATATGCGCTGAAGTAATATACGTTTGTTATACAAATTCCGATAGCCGGGTACCGCTCAATAAAAGGAACTGTATGTTTTTTACAAAAAGAAGTGTTGAGAGCGGACTACTGGCTGCCGGTCCGGATGTGGTTGGCAAAAGCAAATATACATTTATCGCTATCAGGCAGAATGCCATATATAGTGCAGGCGAAATAGTTTACCAGGTAAATAAAGTAGCGGATCAATAATAGTTAATCAGGAAACACACTCCAGAACAATAATACCACCCTTCTTCTTGGATCATTTACCTTGTAATCGGTTACTTTGGGTCAGGCAATTAATCTAGAAAAATACTCCAGAACAGTAATACAATTCTTCTTCGGGAATCATTTTCATTATAATCATTGACTTTTGGATCTGGGAATTTTTCACCTTTCCCTTCATACAAGTAGAGTATGTTTTTTATGGGATTTCCATCG
>JBBSJN010000310.1:0-3107 GCA_038257235.1 Chitinophagales bacterium | reverse complement strand
ATGCTGGAAATGATTGCCACAGGAGAAACACTAAAGAATATACTTTCAACTGTAGCGTTAAATTATGAGGTCATTTCACCCGATGCTCTTTGTTCTATTTTACTGTTAGATGAAGATGGCAAACATCTTATAAAAGGAGCGCCGCCAAGTTTACCGGAAGAATACAATAATGCGATTGATGGTGAGCCAATGGGTCCGATTGCCGGCTCCTGTGGTACTGCTGTGTATAGAAAGGAAAAAGTGATTGTTTCAGATATTGCAACAGATCCATTGTGGGTTAATTATTCCAAATTAGCTTTAAGTTTCGGATTAAAAGCATGTTGGTCAGTTCCGATAATGACGCATAACCAAAAAGTGCTGGGTAGTTTTGCTATTTATTATAAAGAAATAAGAATTCCAACAGAGGAGGATTTAAAATTGATAGATCGGGCTATCAAGCAGATAAGAGTGGTTTTGGAAAGTTATTACCAGGGTATCAAAATAAAAGAAAGCGAAGAAAAATATAGAACACTTGTTCAACAATCGGCAGATGCAATATTTCTTGTTGATATGGATGGCAATTACCTGGATGCTAATGAAAGTGCAAGTCAGATAACTGGTTATTCGATTGAGGAATTAAAAAAAATGAATGCAGCAGATTTGGTTGCGGCTGAAAATCTGGTACAAAAACCACTGCTGCTCGATGAAACAAAAAAAGGACAAAAAATATTTTTGGAAAGAATTTTGAAAAGGAAGGATAATAGTTTGGTGGATGTTGAAATTACTGCCAAACTAATGGATAATCAAAAAGTGATTACAACAATCAGAGATATTACAGAAAAGAATAAGGCACAAAGAAAATTAGCAGAAAGTGAAAACAGACTCCGTACTATTTTGCAAAACGAACCGGAGTGTGTGAAGCTGTTGGATAAAGCAGGTAATTTGGTAGATATGAATCCGGCAGGGCTAGCAATGGTAGAAGCCGATGACCTTGAAAGGATAAAAGGAAAGCCTGTACTTACAGTAATAAATGAAAGTTACAGAGATGATTTTGCAAACCTGACAAAAAGGGTATTTGATGGGGAGTCAGGTAAACTTGAATTTGAAATTACCGGGTTAAAAGGTACACACCGTATATTGGAAACAAATGCAGTACCCTTTAGAGATCAGGGTGGTACTATTATTTATCTGTTGGGAGTTACCCGTGATATAACGGAAAGCAAAAAAGCAGAACAAAAGATCATTCAGTTAAATCAGGAACTGGAGCAAAGAGTGAAAGAAAGAACGCTGGAACTGGAAACAGCCAATGCAGAGCTTCAGGAAATGAATGATTTGTTTGTAGGTAGAGAAGCAAGGATTATAGAATTAAAAGAAGAATTGGAAGCAATGAAAATGAATAGTAGTTTGAAGTAAAATACAAGGAACAAATGTTTATTGCATTAACCATACTGGCAGAGTTGTTCTTTGTGGCCATTCTCATCCTTCTTTTTTTCAGGTTTAAGAACAGATTAGGCTATGCACCACTCTATGTGCTGCTGGGTTCTAATCAATATCTGCAAACGATTCTTGCCTCTTCCGTCAAAATAAATTTTTTTGGGGGTCTGTCTATTGCTGCAGGTGCCAGTATCCTTTTCAGTTCAGGGCTCTTTGCTATTTTATTGATGTATATTAAGGAAGGCGTAAAAAGTACGCAACGTCTCATTTTGGCAATCGTTTTAGCCAATCTGTCTTTTACAGTCATTTCTATAATTACCAATGAACAAGAGTTGATAACAAATGGTGTAGTTTCCGGTTTGTTTTCTTTGCACCTCAGAATTTTTGCAGTCGGTACTTTAGCATTGATCCTGGATGCGTTTTTGTTGATCATCATCTATGAATTTTTCTTTTCTCGGATAAGAAGGTTGAATTTATACTCCCGGTTGGTATTGGCATTGCTGATCACCCTCAATTTTGATGCATTGTTATTTATAATGGGTAGTTTTTGGGATAATCCAAAAGTGGTCACTATTTTATTGGGCCAGTTAGTTGGCAAATCTGTTGCAGCCATATTTTTTGGGTCAGTATTATTTCTGTATCTGCGTTATTTTGATAATGATACAAATGAATTAAATAGTAAGGATAAAAAAGGGAAGGAGGATATTTTTTCTATTCTTTACTATAAAGGACGGTATGAAAAATTAAAAACTGAAAAGGCGACAAGTGATGAGCAATTAAAAAAAGCTATAGATGATAAAGCGATAGAGCTGGAAAGGTCAGTACGGAGATTTACTATTCTTTCTGGCATCAGGGAATTAAGGATGGATAAATTTTCCTTTTCAGAACAGACAAATGAAATTTTACTGAAAGTTAAAGAAGCGTTTGAGGTGGATGCCTGTACCATTCATTTGATAAAAGATAACAAATTAGAATTGCTTTCCAGTGTAGGGATTCCGGAAAATGAAAAGGAAAAAGTATTGCCAATGACGATACATTACCTTAATGAGATAATAGTTGAAAAAAGGAGTCTGTCGATTGAAGACTTACGAACAGATAAAAAACAGGCTATCAATAATGAAGTTCGTAATGCTGCCTTTGAATATATCTCCTGTTTAGGCAGCCCGATGTTATATGGTAAGGAAGTAATTGGGATACTGACAATATATGCTGTTACTGAAAAAAGGGTATTTACCAACCTGGAAAAAGAGCATGTTCAGATGGAAGCAAACCAGATTGCCTATTCTCGGGTGAATGTCAGTTTGTTTGTGCAAAATGAAAAGCATAAAGAAATACTGGTAAAGCAAATTGTTGCCAGAAAAAAAATAGAAGAAGCAATTAAAGAAAGTGAAGAAAAATATCGTAACCTGATAGAGCAGGCTTCAGATCCGATAATCGTTTACAATACGAATGGCACAATTATTACCTGTAACAAGGTTACCAGTAATCTGACTGGTTATTCAAAAGAGGAGATAATAGGATATAACGTTAAAGATTTTTTCTTTCAGGAAGAATCGGAGGATATTCTGTTTCAATTTAATGATATAACAGCTGGTGATGCATCCATTATTGAAAGTAGGCTGAAATGTAAAGATGGCTCTTTTATAGATTTAGAAGTAAATAGCAGGTTAATGCCCGATGGCTCTGTAATGATT
>JBBSJN010000309.1:0-3137 GCA_038257235.1 Chitinophagales bacterium | reverse complement strand
TGGTGTTATTATGACAGCTTACACAATTATTCTGCAATACAGTCCTTACTGCATTAAATAAAGCACCTGAAGGGAGGTTAGGAATTTGAACGTTTGTAGTAGTGCCAATACAGCTATTTGCATCCCTTGCTGATACACTATATGTTCCTGTTGAAAGATTAGAAAATATATTGGAAGATTGAAAGCCTCCACTATTCAATTGAAAAGTATAAGGCCCTGTTCCACCACCTGGAGTAACTGTAATCATACCAATCGGTGACCTACAGGGATCGGTGCCGGTTACAGATGGACTAGCAGTTATTGTCACCCCGCTGCATGGATTAGGATTAGTAAGTGTAAATACTGCAGAACCTGTACAAGCATTTCCATCTTTTGCTACTATTGTGTATGAACCGGCTACGAGGTTATTGAAAGTTCCTGAAGATTGAAAAGTGCCTCCATTTATATTATAAGTAAATCCAGTACTACCCGAAGCAGTAACTGTAATGCTTCCATTTGTTGATCCGGGTGCAGTTGGATTTACTACTGTTCCGTTAACCGTGATAGTAACACCTGCACACGGATTCAGAGCTGTTAATGTAAAAGTTGATGAACCAGTACATCCATTATTATTTTTGGCCGCTACAGTATAAGATCCGGCAGCCAATCCGGAAAATGTTCCTGACGATTGAAAGGCGGCACCATTTATACTAAATGTAAATCCTGAGCCACCTGTAGCAGTAGCAGTAATACTTCCGTTTGTTGCTCCTGGTGCGGATGGATTTGAAGTTGTTGCACTTACAGCAACCGTTACACCACTACAGGGATTAGGTGGTGTTGGTGTGCCGGACTTACCACAAGAACCACCGATTAAAAAAATGAAGCCCAGGAAAAGCAAACTATAAAATGAGAACCTGTAAAATTTCATAAGCCGTTTTCTACTTAATCGTTCCTTACATTTTAAAGGTTGCTTTACTTACCAGCAATTTATTTTTTAATTATATTACCAGCATTAAATGGTTTTACAGAAAGAGTAAACACAACACCCGTACTATTCAAATTTACTTTACCATAACCAATACCCTGCAATGGGATTTTTAAATAGGGTTCTGCTGACAATGAAACAGCTTTACTCAATTGCTTTTGATACCCTCCAGATAAAGTAAGAATTGAGAAATAATGTTTATTCTCATTGTTTACAGACCAGTTGCCTTTATAAATCGGACCATTCGCTGAATACTTAAAGTCAAATGAATATTCTTCACTTTTCATTATTAAAGATGATACTCCTGCTCCGGTAAACCAATTCCCTTTTGTTTTGCTTTTGAAATTGTAACTAACGGATAATGGGATTTCATAGACCATGCAATCGGCAGCAATATTTCCCAGAATAGGATAATATTGAGAAAAGCCTGAGGGTGGATGATATGCTTCTGGTGAAGTTGTATACACTTTTCTTCCAGAATAAAAACCTGTACGGAAGCTAATCCCGTTTTTCATTGAGTAGCCAAAACCAGCACCTCCAACTATTTTAACAGAGCCAGGCTTCCCAGAACTTACAAAACTTATATCCGGTCCTGCTGACAATGATAAAAAAAAGAAATTATTTTTTTTGCTCTTTGTTTTCCCTTTTTTTTCTGTTACAGCTTTTTCTTCTTTATTCAAAGTAGGTTCTATCTCAGTTTTTGTAGCTGAAATAGCCAGGCTTAGACTATCGTCACTTTTTTCTACACTTTTGTTCAGGCTTTCGCCTTTTTTTATAACTGGATCTTCTTTTACACCAGATATGTATTCGTCTTTAGCAAAGATATTATTCTGCTTATTTTGATCGCTAACCTTTTCTTTTGCACTATTCCTATTCCCTTCAATTTGATTTTTAATTACACTTTTATTAAAGACAACCTTATTTGTTCTTAACAAATCTTCAGACTGCCGATCTATTTTATTTTCTGAATAAAAAGATATTTTATTGGCACGCAATAAAACATCAGACGAAGTCTGGGTGGACAAGCTATTATCTTTCACCTTTTCAACATTAGTCACTACTGAATTATTTTCTATATTGTCTTTACTTTTTGTTGCTTTTGTAATAGGAGAAGCAGATAGAGATATACTTTCATTATTTTCTTTATTGTTATCTAATAAATACCAGAGCCCGGCTCCACCGAATAAACCAAAGAATAATAAAAAGAAGAAAAATCCCCGTCTCCGCTTTTTTTCTTGCGGAAGATGTTTATCAAGCAGTTTTTTCATATTATGCCAAGCCTTCTCATCATAGGCCGGATGATGATTCTCTGCTGCTTCTATAATCTTTTTATCTAATTTATTAGACCGCATTTTTTGCTATTTGAACTTGATTTTGTTTAAAAAGTATTTTTTGTAACTGTATCCTTGCTTTTGAAAGATTAGATTTTGAAGTGCCGACAGTTATTCCAAGTTCTTTAGCTACTTCTTCATGGCTTAATCCTTCTATTATAAAAAGGTTAAAAACTGTTCTGTATCCAGGCGACAATTCCTGAATTGACTTAATTATTTCATCATACGATAGCTTGCTTATCGCATCTTCAGAAGCAATTGGCAGTTGATAAACTATATTGTCCAACTGTGTAAGAACACTATTCTTTTGATCTTTTCTATAATAATCTATTGCTGTATAAACCATAATCTTCCTCAGCCATCCCTTAAAGGAACTTACAACATCGGCATAAGCAGGTTTGTAATTTTGTACTTCCTTAAACACCTTCAAAAACCCGTCATTTAATATTTCGAGTGCATTTTCCTGTTTGTTGGTGTAGCGGTCGCAAATAGCCATGGCATAGCCATAGAAAGAAGTGTAGATAATCTTCTGACTTTCTCTGTTATTGGTTTGGCAGGCCTCTAAATGGTATGTCAGTTCTTCTGGTGTCAGCAAAAAATGTACTAAGGAACATTATATCGTTAAATACTTTATTTAAATTACCTCTAAAAACTGAAATAGTAATAACTACCTCCACAAAGTAAACTGCCTTGATATTGTAAAGCCCCACCTGAATTGTCCTTTTCCCCAGCTTGAAATAGTTCTTGGTATAAAGCGGTTTTCCAAAATCTCTGTCGCATTCGTAAAATTCAACCTGAATATATGGCCTGAAGTAAGAATTTCAAAACCAATACCTAAAGGG
>JBBSJN010000308.1:0-3160 GCA_038257235.1 Chitinophagales bacterium | reverse complement strand
TTGGCGGAGAGAAGAGACGGGGCTATGATCGGCATAAGTGTGAATTATAGATTTAATATAACTTGAGCTTTATCAACAAATTGGTTTGCAAGAATAGCTAATTCTTTAACCAGGTTTAATTGTGGATCTGCGATGTCATCATAATCTGTATGGACTCTCAATCTGAGAATGTCATTATAGAATTGACCGAGGTTACCGGGAATAAGTCCAGTATTAATAAAATGTAAGCCAAGCTTTTGTTTCACACCGGAATGGGTTTTTGTAAAGATATCTTTACTGAATAGTAAAGCTGATGCTGCATAAAAGCAAGCATAATATAAACGGTTGACTCCTGCATTGGCAAAATTAAATTCAATCATTTTTTCAGCTTCTGATAAGGTTCTTCTGGCTTTAATTATTTTTAACCTTAATAAATCTTCCTTTGTAGGAGTACTCATATTTTTATTCCATCCTTTTTTATATTATGAAAGATGGCTGTGTTTGGATATTTCTCATGCCATATCTTTTTTGATTTTATTAAAGGAGAAATTACCTGACTAGTTTGTAATTCTAAATCAAATAATGGGTGAGCAATTTTTTTTTCGTCTTCGTATGTTATGGTTTCTTTTCCTAGCAGGATGAGTAAATCAATATCAGAATCCTGCCTGTTATCACCTCTGGCGAAAGAACCATATAGAATAATTTCAGCATTCGGGTCCTGCTGCAATACAAGCTCTTTAATAGCCGCTAATAATTCCTGCTTTCCCATATCTCAAAATTACAGTTATTTAAGTTTATCCGCAGCTTCTTTTGCTTCTGTAAATGTATTATCAAGGCCAAGTGCCCTTTGATAATTTAATTTGGCTTCCTCCAATTTTCCCATTGCTTCCTGGCATTTCCCCATCCAGTAATATGCATCGGGAAAGGTGGCAGAAATTGTATTGGCCAGCTGCACAGTTTTTAATGCATCGCCAAATTTTTTCTGGTCGTAAAGCAATCTTGCCTTTTCGATGTAAGCATTCAGGTAATAATAATTATGCTGCAATGCTTCGTCAAACAAACCCAATGCCTTTGCTTTTTCATTGATATTGGAAAAATAGATTCCTTTATAATAATAAGGTTCGGCATGCAGGTTCAAAGTGTCAACTTTTATTAATGAGTCGCAGATTTTTACTACTCTTGGATTTTTGGATTCTGCATATTTAAAAGCCAGTTCATAATTCAGCTCAATATCATATGGAGTTAATGAATAGGCTTTTTCCAGAATGGCGAGTGCCTCAGCATTGTTTCCTTTCTTTCCCAACAGCTCGGCTTTCATTTTCATTACATCTACCTGTTCCGGATTTGATTGCAAAATTTTATTTACTAGGTCCAACGCATTATCCGTCTTGCCAGTAGCATCGTTGGAACGGGCCAGTGTAAGTTGTAATAAAAAGCTATTGGGTAGTTCTTTTACGGCATCATTTAAAAACTGAATAGCAGAATCAGGTTTTTTATCCAGCAACAGGTTGCTTAATCCATACGCATATCTCTCGTCTTTTTTAATTGACCAGGCTTTTTTAAAATCTTGAAGAGCTGGTTCGGGAAGGTTATTTGAATTTAATAATACAGCCCTGCGGAAATAGAGCCCATCATTATCTGGCTCCTGGCTAATACTATCAGTTAAAAAGACATAAGGTTCTTTTTCAAGAATTTCGCTGTAGGGAGAATCGGAGCCTTTATCATTGCAACTACTGATTAGTATCATAGAAATAACGATAGGGCTAATTATTTTTGCAAATCGCTTCATTTTTCAAAACTATTGATTTTATAAATGCAGGTATGACAATGTTCTGACAAATTAAATTTATTGAGAAAATACCTTTGCAGCCTGCAAAAAAGCATACTTCCCGATAAAACGAATAAAGATGAAAAAACTTGTGTATTTATTTTCCTTGCTGGTTCTTTTTGCTTCTTGTAGCAATAGTTCGAAAATTACTGACGGTGCTACCACTCAAACAGATGCCTTAAGATATCCGGAAGAAACACATTTGAAAAATATTCAACAATTAACTTTTGGCGGTGATAATGCAGAAGCGTACTGGAGTTATGATGGGAAATACCTTGTATTTCAGCGTACCAGTTCAAATGATGGCATTCCCTGCGACCAGATATTTATAGGCAAAGTACCAACAAAAAAAGGAGAAAAGTTCAATTATAAAATGGTAAGCAACGGAAAGGGCAGAACCACCTGTGCTTATTTTACCAAAGACGGTAAACATATTATTTATGCATCCACACATTTGGGAAGTGCGGATTGTCCGCCAATACCTGACAGATCAAAATATGGAAATAAGTATATCTGGCCGTTATACAGCAGCTTTGATATTTTTATGGCCGATCTTGATGGTAATATAGTCAAGCAACTGACTAATTCCAACAGCTACGATGCAGAAGGCACTTTGTCGCCTGACGGAAAGAAAATGATTTATACCAGTACAAAGGATGGCGACATCGAATTATACATAATGGATTTGGAAACAGGAGCTGAAAAACGCATCACTCACACATTGGGTTATGATGGCGGCGCATGGTTTAGTCCCGATGGTACAAAATTGATTTGGAGAGCAAGCCGTCCAAAAACGGAGGCAGATATAAAAGAATATAAAGACTTGCTGAAAGAAAATCTGGTAGCACCAACTAATATGGAAGTGTGGGTGTCCAATGCAGATGGCAGCAATGCAAAACAGGTGACTTCTTATGGTCAGGCTAACTGGGCACCAACATATATGCCCGATAGCAAGCATATTATTTTTGCCTCCAATCATGAATATCCAAGAGGTTTCCCCTTTAATCTTTACACCATTAATGAAGATGGAACAAATCTGCAGAAAGTAAGCCGTGATAAAGGTTTTGATGCGTTTCCTATGTTCTCGCCAAATGGAAAGAAAATAGTATTCAGTAGCAACAGAAACAATGGCGGCACAAGAGATACCAATGTTTTTATTGCTGATTGGGAAGAATAATATCTTTGTGGAACGGTTTTTGAAAACATCCAGTAGCAAAAACCAAACGTACTTTTATTATGAAACTATTTTCAGTCGTTATACTAGCCGCTTCAATACTAAGCGGTTGCAGTAAGTCTGATACCTCTTACGTTAATAATCCAGATGCCCCGGATTATTTGCATAACAGAGCTGTT
>JBBSJN010000307.1:0-3181 GCA_038257235.1 Chitinophagales bacterium | reverse complement strand
TTTAATACAACCGAATTATGATTTCAGAGCTATTACAAATGATGTAGCAGAACGGAGAGCGGTGGAGCAATCATTTGCGCAGTCAACCATTTGGGGGTTTATGGTAGAAGCAGAAACAGGAAATCGTTCATTGGTAGATGCAACAGATTTTTTACTAAGAGACGCAATGAGGGTTACAAATCGTTTAAGAACTAATCAGCAAGGTGGTTATTCGGTTGATAAAAGCAGGTCAGTAATTTATTTACCACGAACAAAAAACTTTCCACAGAATTCAGAATTTGAAACCACCATCACTTTTGTAAATAACGATGGAGCAACGGGCAATTATGTAAACTCAGTAACACCTTCTTCAGAGGCAATCACTTTGCGGATGCACCATTCCTTTGTGCAATTGCCGGATAATGATTATCAGCCAAGAGTTTTTGATCCCCGCAGTAGTTTTAATCCCATTTCTTTTTATGATTACAGCACTCCGGTTTCTGAACCGGTGGAGAAAATGTTTATCATGCGGCATCGGTTAAAGAAAAAAGATCCTTCTGCTGCTATAAGCGAACCGGTCAAACCTATTATATATTATGTAGATAATGGCACTCCGGAACCCATCCGAAGTGCATTGATAGAAGGTGCCAGTTGGTGGAACCAGGCTTTTGAAGCCGCTGGTTACAGCAATGCTTTCCAGGTAAAATTATTACCGGAAGATGCAGATCCGATGGATGTACGATACAATGTTATTAATTGGGTGCATCGTTCTACAAGAGGATGGAGTTATGGGGCATCCGTATCAGATCCAAGAACTGGAGAGATTATTAAAGGTCATGTTTCATTAGGTTCATTAAGAGTAAGACAGGATTATTTAATTGCAACAGGACTATTAGCACCTTATGAAACAAACTCCCCTTTAGGGGATGGGGGCGACAAAATGCTGAAGATGGCATTGGAAAGATTAAGGCAATTGTCGGCACATGAAGTAGGACATACAATCGGATTGATGCATAACTATGCAGCCAGTGTAAGTAACCGTGCCAGTGTAATGGATTATCCGCATCCGTTGGTAAGAGTGAATGCAGCCGGAAAAATTGATTTGAGCAATGCTTATGATCAAAAGATTGGTGATTGGGATAAAGCCTCAATCGCTTTTGGATATAGTGATTTTCCAACAGGTACAAATGAATCGGCTGCATTAAATAAAATACTGACCGATGCAGCTGCAAAAGGGTTACAATTTATTTCTGATCAGGATGCAAGAAGTCCGGGTGGTTTACACCCACAGGCACATTTGTGGGATAATGGAACCAATGCAGTAACAGAATTAAAAGAAGTAATGAAAGTTCGCAATGTTGCGCTGTCAAATTTCAGCGAAAAAAATATAAGACCCGGAATGCCGATGGCGATGTTGGAAGATATGCTGGTACCTGTTTATTTTGCACATCGTTACCAGGTAGAAGCTGTTTCAAAAATCGTAGGCGGCATGTATTATACGTATGCTTTGCGGGGCGATGGACAAACAGTAACAAAGGCATTGACAAAAGACGAACAACGAAAAGCATTGAATGTGTTGATTGATTGTCTTGATCCAAAATTTCTGCAACTGCCGGAAAGGATAGCACAATTAATTCCACCACGGCCTGCAGGCTATGATTTTTCCCGGGAACTTTTTAAGAAAAGAACAGGTCTGGCTTTTGATGTGTTAACTCCTGCAGAAACAGCTGCCGATCTTCCGCTGTCTTTTATTTTCAATTCCGAAAGATTGAACAGAATGATGCAATATGAAGCCGCTAACAACGGATTAGGTGTGTATGAAATGCTGAATACCCTGATAGCCAAAACCTGGAAATCGCCTCGTTTATCAGGTACAGAAAAATTAATTCAATTGCAAACAGAACAGGTATTGCTTACTTATCTTTTAGCAGCCAGTGTAAATGATAATAATTCTTTTATAGTAAAATCTGTTTTGATGAAAGGTTTAACTGAATTAAAAATATTTATCGAAGCACAGCAAAAATCAGCAAGTGATGAATTAACGAAAGGACATTTTATCCTGGCATTGGAACGGATGAAAGAACCGGCTGCGGCTAAACCAACGCTTCATAAAGAAGCACCGCCGGGATCACCAATTGGATGTGATTGGGAGTAGAAAGAAAGGATTATTTATCAGCAATAAATTTATACAAGTTGAATTCGCCTTGTTTGAATAATTCTTCAATTTCTTTTTTCAATTCTGTTTTATCAATTCCTTTCATTCTTTTTTGTTCGATAAGATAAAATGCCCTTTCGGCAAGCAGC
Source organism: Chitinophagales bacterium (assembly GCA_038257235.1). Lineage (GTDB taxonomy): Bacteria > Bacteroidota > Bacteroidia > Chitinophagales > Chitinophagaceae > JJ008. The sequence continues at coordinate 898 of JBBSJN010000307.1, read as the reverse complement.
CAGAATGTATTATCCGTTACATGAGATTTTTGTAATTCATGATTCAGTATATCCATCAATTCTTTCACTCCTTCTTTTTGTGAAGCAATTGTTTTTATCACCGGCACTTCATTATAATGTTTGCTGAAAGCAGGTGCCAGCATTTGCCGAAGATTATTTACAAACAGATCCGCATCAGGTCTATCGGCTTTATTTACGACAAACACATCAGCTATTTCCATCAGGCCTGCTTTCATCGTTTGCACTTCGTCGCCAGCTTCTGGCACCAATACTACAACAGTAACATCAGCTAATCCGGCTATTTCAATTTCGCTTTGCCCCACACCAACCGTTTCTACTATAATGTGATCGAACTGAGCATATTTGAGCAGATCCGTTATTTCAATAATTTTTGGATGCAAGCCACCCATCGAACCTCTTGTTGCTAACGAACGGATATAAACATTGGGATTGGTGTACCAGTCGCTCATCCTGATCCTGTCGCCCAGCACTGCTCCAAAATTAAATGGTGAAGAAGGGTCCACACAAAGCACAGCTACTTTTTTCCCGGCGTTTACCCAAAAACCAATCATTGCATCCACTAATGTACTTTTTCCTGCGCCTGGCGGTCCGGTAATACCTGTAATTTTTGTGGAAGATGCAGGCAGCGACTGAAGCATTGTTTCATAACCGGGCTGTTCATTTTCTACCAAGGAAATACTTCTTGCCAGTGCTTTTATGTTGTGCTGCGATATTTGTTGTAATAATTCCTGCCACATAGAATGATCGGTATGTTGTACGTTTACAAATCTAAAGAGACAAGATACCAAATTCCTAAAAGATGGAGAAAATGGTCAGTTGCGGCAAATGTATAATCTTTGTAACCTGTTATGACAAAAATTTCGATAGTATTAATTTG
>JBBSJN010000306.1:0-3213 GCA_038257235.1 Chitinophagales bacterium | reverse complement strand
GCTATGGAAAAGGTCGTACAGGCTGAACAATAAATGTACGGCTTTATCATTTTCCATTTTTGTTTGCAACGCGGGATAGTTGATGATGATTTCTTTGAATAAACGCGTCAATGCTTCTCGGTGCAGCATATCAAAATTTTGCAATAGTTCATGCACATCATCTTTTACTTTCGGGTAAGGAAGGTCTTCAACTTTTGCAACAAGCTCTTCTGTTTGCGAAGCCAATTGCTCATAGTCCGTATCTGATAAAAAAATGCTTTCCATTGTTCAGCTTTGGCTTTATACCTTTTCTTTTTTTTGGAGCCATCAGTTGTTTTAAATGGAGCTCCGGTTGTGTCACTTGCCGCTCTTTGCGGCATCCCGATAGTACCTTTGAATCGGGACTTGTACTGTATATTTTCATGGCATCATTTCAACATCACTTTTCTATTCTCTGTTTTTTCTTTGTGGTTAAAAAAGTTCAATTGATATAAAGAATGAACTGCAAAGAACAGCCGGAGTGAAACCACAAAGCACACAAAGAATGTTAGGTTATTTACTAATGATGATGGCGGCTATCGGCACAATTATGAACGCAGTCTTCCAGCTTTTCGCCTTCGCTGTAACAGAATTCACAATCAGGCCCACACTCACCATGACCAGCTTTTTGCATGCCTTCAAATGCATTTCTAAAAATGCCGCCTGCTTCTTTTTTACCAACTGGGGTCATTTTCACGGAACTGTTTTCAGTCAACTCATCATCTTCTGTTTGCAGGTAACCTGCCTCCAAATTCTTTTGAAGATGAAATAAAAGATTGTCAGAAGTGGTATTTAATAAAACCATTAGCTGGCTAAAAGGAACTGCTGTTTCTAAACCTTCACCGTGCATCCAATATAATACCTGCAGAATTTCCTCCCGCCAAAAAAGCGCATCTACCGCATTTTTATTTGTATGATTATTATTTTCAGACATCTGTCTTTTCTTCAATTAATGTATCGCCATAGAGTGGTTTAAAATTAATCAATTCTTCGCTGTTCAAGTTAGAAAGATGTTGCAGCGACAATATCACATCAGGAATTGCATTTTGCATTTCTTCCGTAAAATTTTCACCGGCTTGTTCGGGTCCGGGTTCAACATCTACTACAAAAGTTTCGCCTGTCCATATTTTAAAATACTCTCCAATGATAAGTAGATTTTCTACTGATATAACACCGGTAACGGCATCGCCTACGCAGCGTTGTATCAACTCTTCATCCGGCAAGCCGCCCATCCATTTATACACTATTATGTCACCAATATTTCTGTCTGGTCTTTCAATAGCGGCCAATAGAATAACACGGTCATAGGCTGAGGGTAAAGCCTGAAATTTTTGTACGATGGCAATCGGTCCCCAGTTGAGCTCGTCTACTTCAACACCATCTGCCCATTGCATCTTTTGCAGTTGCGGTAGCAATGCAGAACCAATGGAATGATTGGCGAGGTTGTGATAGCCGACGGTGCCGATGAAGACTTTAATCATGACTTAAATGAACTTATTTGTCTTGTTTGGATTGAATATTACCTTTTACCATTTTTCAGGTGCTTATTCTTTTTTAATGCGGGTAAGTAATTTTCAGTGGATACGACTTTCTTACCTGTTTAGTTTCAAGGTCTAGTCTTGCTTTGCCCGCAACTGACCCACCTTGTTTTGCCACTTTTTTATTTTCAATAAAACCTTGCGGATTTTTTGTTTTTACTATGGCAGTTGTTGAAGCCTCACCAAGCATAGAAAATATTAGTTCAAGGTCGTTCATGTGGTCGCGCAGATTTTGGCTTTTTAGTCCTTTTACTTTTTTGTATTCAGAAGGTGTTATGCCAAAGGTAGCCTTTGAGATTCAGCGGTTAGAATTGCATATTCCATTTGTTGTTTTACATTCCTGTTTTTCCATTCTTCCGTTAACTCTTCACGAATAGCGATACAGCGCATCCTTTTTTCAATCCAGTCGTCGGGGTAACCTTTCAATTTGTATAACTCTCTTGTACGTTGCGTTGCCAATTCGGGGTTTTCAATTTCATCTAATCTGTCAGAACCTACCTGAGCTAACCATAGTTTGAAAGGTTCTGCTTTTGGTGAGGGAATAGATTGGATTATCCGCAAAAGTCCTTTGGTGTTTGCTGCCCGAACCATTCTTTTTTTGCCGTCTGCTGCTTTCATTTCAACCAGGGTACAAATTGTACCCCAGTTGCTTTTAAGCTGTTCATCACGGCTAAGCATCTTCTTTATATACTGCTTTACTTCAGCGCTGTCTGTAAGCACTTCAACAACATCCTGAACGGAAAAGTACCACTTTTGTTCATGTTCATTCCATTCGGAACGTATTTGTTTACTTTCAAATAATTTGATGTTGCTCATGTTACAATTTTGTGGTAAAGCACTTTAAATATAGTGATTGTGATAATATGTAGACCAATGGAATGATTGGATAGATTGTGATAGCCGACAGTGCCGATGAAAGTTTTGGTCATGAAATTTATTTTTGAAACCTGCTATTTCAGTTCATTCACTCTTTTTTGCAATTGCTGCATTCTTTTGATTAGCGCTTTGAAATTTAATGGTTCTCCGTAAATCATATTTTCTGTCATTGCCTGATAGTCCTGCTCCCATTCTTTCATTACTTCTTCAGGTGGTATAATTTTTATTCTGCCAGGAATGTGATTGGAATAATCAAGCCCACGAAGCGCATTAAATTTTTCTCTGTGCTTTACTATGTTATTATATAGTTCTGAGTTTTTGATTGCTTCTTTTCCGTGTTCAGTATCCATCAGTTTTTCCAAATCATATAAGTGTCTTGACAACCTGTCAATTCGAATTTTAGCAGTGTCCTGGTAAAACTCTTCGTGCATTAAAAATATTTTTTCTAAAAAAGTTTTTTCAGGTAATACTGTAGCAATGCTGAAAGCCACAGATGCAAATGGCTGGTCTGGAAATACTGTACTAAGAATTGAATAAATGTCTCTGTCCTCACATGGTTCCATCAATGAACGTGAGCTAACTTCTATTAAAACTCTTTGATGTAAATAATCGGATTTATCAAATACTGAACTGTAGTGAATTTCGATAACCTGCGGGTCTTTATCTGAACTGCTTACCGGTTGAGCATTTAAGCTGCATTCGTCAATGGCTTGCCATTCAGAGAATTGATTTGTTAAGTCTGCTAAAAAAGTGGTTGATATAAATTCGCATGATTTCTTTC
>JBBSJN010000305.1:0-3229 GCA_038257235.1 Chitinophagales bacterium | reverse complement strand
TTTTAAAACAATATAAGGTTACGGACAACTGTGAATTTTAAACTAATAAATTAATTAATAATGAATAATAATTTTATTATCGCAATTTTCCTGTTAGCATTTCAGACAATTTATGCAAAGGAATATAACATTAAGGATTTTGGAGCTGTGAGGAACCAATTATCAACACCCGCTATTCAAAAAGCTATTGATGCCTGTTATGAAGATGGTGGCGGTACTGTAATTGTTCCGTCAGGAATGTATTTAACCGGAGCAATTATCTTAAAGAGCAATATCAATCTTTATCTTGAACAAGGAGCAGAATTAAGATCAAGTGAAAACATGGCTGATTTTGTAGTTGGGACTGGACGATATGGCATGATATTCTGCGAGGATGCAACAAATGTAAGTATTTCAGGAAAAGGTGTAATTAATGCCATGGGATCACAGTTTTATGAAGTTGATAAGAATCATACAGTAAGCAGTGGGCTTGGAGACACTAAAGAATATGATAAAATGGTAACCAGACAAAAAGAAGATTACTTAAATGAAGGAGTATTTTTTACGGACGGCCCTATAAAAAGAAAACCAACAAGACCTGGAAATAGCATTGTTTTCTTCCATTGTACAAAAATAATTATTAAAGATGTTACAGTTTTAGACACTCCAGTGTGGGCAATAAGATTCGGATATTGTGAAGATGTATTGGTAGATGGGATATCAATTCTGAATAACCTGATGATACCGAACAGTGATGGTATTCATCTTACTACTTCAAGAAATGTCAGGATTGACAATTGCGAAATTCGGGCAGGGGATGATGCTATAATAGTTACTGGTTTTACAAGAAGAATCGAAAATACTCCAGGTTTTGATTCTAAAGAGCAGGATAAATATAAATATGGGAATAAATCTATTTATGCTGAAAATATACAGGTTACTAACTGCCATCTTCAATCCAGATCTTCTGCTATTCGTATAGGTTATGGACAACATCCGATTAGACGCATAATCTTTGATAATATTATTATTTCTGAATCAAACAGGGGGATTGGTGTTTTTGCACACGATGCATCAAATATTGAAGAATTGATTTTCTCAAACATATTTATTGAAACACGTCTTCATAACGGAGTATGGTGGGGTAATGGAGAACCTATACATTTATCATCTATTTCTAGGCTTCCTAATCAACCTGTAGGTCAGATTAAAGATGTACAATTTAACAACATTATTGCAACCGGAGGACACGGAATCCTTGTGTATGGAGACGAAAAAAGCCATATGGAGAATATCCAGTTTAATAATGTGCAACTGAGTATACTGAAAGGCCGTGAAACGATGAGTAAAGGAGGTAATTTTGATCTACGCCCTACAGCTCAGGTTGAAAAGCAGATTTTTCAACACGATATACCAGGACTATATACTCAATATGTTGATAATCTTTCCATTCGTGATTTTAATCTGACTTGGGGAAAAGACCTTCCTCCATTTTTTACACATGGAATTGAATGTGTAGAAGTTACAGATTTGTTAGTGAAAGATTATTTTGGCAAGGCTAATCCCAATTCGCCTAGTAGTAAAAGTATATTTCTCAATAAAACAAAAAATCGAAAATAGTAAAACTGAAAAGCAGGATTACGTTTCTACAATAATGTTGTAATAAAATTAGGAAATAGTAAACTTATTAATTATAGATTTTTTTATGAAAAAGATAAGCATTTTTTTATTATAAGTAATATGAATAAAATGAAAAAGATTTTTCTATTAAGTTTCTTTGTTGTATTCCTTATTGGAAGTTTCTTTGTTGTATTCCGTTATCTGTTAAACCCCATTGGAAAAGCTGAGAGTAAAAGCGAGGATAAAAAACCGCGTGTAATAGTCACTACGGATGGTGAAAGTGATGACCAGTGTTCGATGGTCCGGTTTCTTTTATATACAAATGAATGGGATGTTGAAGGCATTATTTCATCGAGTTCACAATACCACTGGCGTGGACATAAGTGGGCTGGTGATGACTGGATTGATCCGTATCTGGATGCTTATGCAAAAGTCTATCCCAATCTGGTCAAGCACGACAGCAACTTTCCATCACCGGAATATCTTCGGGCTCATACTTTGCTTGGCAATGTGGAGGTAGAAGGAGAAATGGATTCAATTACCGCTGGTTCCCAACACATTGTTAAGGTCCTTTTAGACGAGACAGACGACCGGCCTGTCTGGCTTCAGGCCTGGGGCGGAATAAACACCATTGCCCGCGCACTAAAGACTATTGAAGAAGAACATCCTGAGAAGATGGAACAGGTGGCAAATAAAATGCGCTTCTTTTTCATCTTTGAACAGGACACGACCTATCAGGCTTACATCAGGCCACATTGGGGGAAATATAACATCCCAACAATTATTTCCGATCAATATCAAGCGATTGCATATCGTTGGAAACAAATTCTACCCGACGAAATGCAGAAGTATTTTGCAGGGCCTTGGATGAAGGAAAATATTTTGAAAAATCATGGGCCATTGTGTTCGCTTTATAATGCACATACGAAAGGAAGAGAGGGATATTTTGATGTCGATTTCCGATTTGAAGATGGCGATTTCCGAGCGGAAGGCGATTCACCCGCATTTCTGCATACAAATGTTACAGGGTTGCGAAGCATGGAGTCACCTGACTGGGGTGGTTGGGGAGGACGATATGTTCTGGTGCGGGAAAACACCTGGCTTGATCCGGTTCCGGAAGCAGGATATGTCTATCCCGATCCCGAGGAGGGTGGTAGATGGTATGACCGTAGCGAATGGGGTAATAAGATTGTAAGCAGGCCGGGAAGGTTCAATGGCCCAGAGCAGCGTCGGGAATATTTCAAGCCTATTTGGCGTTGGGGTGATGTTCTGCAAAACGATTTTGCATCGCGCGCTGACTGGTGCGTAAAATCCTATGAAGAAGCAAATCATCCGCCTGTTGTTAAACTGGCCAACGCGCTGGATATAATGGCAAAACCCGGCAGCAAAATTCAACTGAGTGCCAAAGGAACATCTGATCCTGATGGGGATGAACTGAATTACTCCTGGTGGCAATACGAAGAAGCGGATACTTACGTGGGAAGTGTAACAATTGAAAATTCAAGAGCACAGAAAGCTTCATTTAGCGTTCCTGCTGATGCAGTACAAGGACAAACCATTCACATTATTTGTGAAGTGAAAGATAGCGGTACTCCACAATTAACACGTTACCAACGGGTAATTATTAAGG
>JBBSJN010000304.1:0-3244 GCA_038257235.1 Chitinophagales bacterium | reverse complement strand
TTTTTTAAATATACAAGAATTCTTTAATTCGTATGAAATAATTTCTTACATTTAAATCATGGTTGAAACTCGACCAAAGTCTTACTAACCAAACCCTTACAAAAATGGATAGAATTATCACAATTACAGGCAGCAACGCTGCAAACAGCACGTTGACATTATCAGATCAAGGAACAACTAACACTATTCCTGGAGATCAGGTCACCTGGGTTCTTGGGCCAGGATGCGGCGTAGCTGCTATTGTTGGAATCAAAAATAAACCAATTTCTGTTGACGTGTTTAACCCTGATCCAGCACCATTAAATGATGGTACTACGAATTGGCAAGGTACTATCAACTCCTCGATCATAGTTCAAACTGAAGAGCAATACTCAATTATATGGAACTCTGTAGGTGGAGGATGGCATGGCCAGGGTCTAGGACCGATAACTACCGATCCAAAAATAATTGTTAATCCGGGAACATAAATATGGTATTTAAACCAAAAAATTATTTCTTCACAATAGGCTATTTTTTATTAATAGCCTATTGTGTTTCTGCTCAGGACCAAAGAGTTGCTGACAGTTTGGTTAATATTTATAAAGAAAACAAATTGCTTGGAAAAGAAAAATTAGAACTACTTCGAAATTTATCTTTTAATGAAAGTTCAGACCTTGAAAACGCGATTAAGTACGCTGACGAATTAATAAACTTATCCAAAGAGCTTGATAATGACGAATATTTGTATCATGGCCATTATCAAAAAGGGAATAAGAAAAGAGCTATTGGTAATTTAAAAGAGGCTGTAGAAGCATTTTTTCAAAGTGCCGAAATAGCAAAAAAGTTAAAGAATAAAGAGCTCGAAGGCAGTGCCTATGGAGGCATAGCTGACATCTATTCTGTATCTAACAATCATAAAAACGCAATGCTGTATTATCGAAAGGCCATCGCTTCGTTGCGGCAAACTGATGCAAAAATTTCATTGGCTTCTTATATATTAAATGCAGGTGATGCATTGCTCATTAAAAAAGAATACGATTCTGCCCTTGTTTATTTTAAAGAATCAAGTTTGCTTTTTGAAAAAGCAAACTACAGTGTAGGAAAGGCTTATAATCTGGGAAATATAGGCATGGTATATGCCAATCAGGGGAAAAACAGCCTCGCAGAAAAAAATATTATTGAGGCCGTACGGATATTGGAAGAGGCTGAAGATTATTACCCTATCAGCGTATATCTGCTCTCTATGTCTGACATTTACTTAAAAAAAGGTGATCAAGAAAAAGCACTGGATTATGCACAAAGAAGTCTCCAATTAGGAGAAAAATATCGACTGAAAGAACAAATCAGTGATGCCAATTTTAAATTATCAGAACTATATGAAAAAGCAGGTAACAGTGCAGAATCCTTAAAACACTATAAAGATTTTATCGTATATCGCGATAGTTTGAACAATATTAAAACTGTTCAATCGATGGCAGACATACGAACCAATCATGAAGTTTCCCAAAAGCAGGTAGAAGTGGACATGCTTAATCAGCAAAAAAGGAATCAACTCATTATTCTTGGTTTTAGCGGAGTTCTCCTGCTTACTTTGCTTTGGTATTATCGAACCATTTCAAGAGAGAAAAAAAGATCTGAAAATCTTTTGCTCAATATTTTACCTTCTGAAATCGCAAAGGAATTAAAGCAAAACGGGAAAGTGGAGGCTGTAAAATGTGATTCAGTTACTGTATTGTTTACTGATTTTGTGGAGTTTTCGAAAATAGCCGAACATATTGATCCTGAACATTTGGTAAAAAGTATTGATCATTATTTTAAAAGATTTGATGAGATTACCTCGAAGTATGGCCTTGAAAAAATTAAAACCATAGGTGATTCTTATATGTGTGCTTCCGGGCTTCCAACTCCAAACCCAGCTCATGCAAGCAATGCCATCAAAGCAGCCAAAGAAATGACTGCGATGGTAAAATCTCAAATGACTGAAAAGAGCGGTCTGACTAATTTTGAAGTTAGGGTTGGTCTACACTCTGGACCTGTAGTGGCAGGTATTGTAGGGATAAAGAAATGGCAGTATGATATTTGGGGAGACACTGTAAATATTGCGTCTCGCATGGAATCGAATTCAGAACCGGGAAGGATCAATATTTCTGAAACTACTTATGAGGAAATTAAAGAGGATTTTCCATGTGAATACCGAGGAGAAATTGAAGTTAAAAACCGTGGGATGTTGAAGATGTACTTTTTGTCTTAATTTATATATCTATACTAGTAAAATCTTAAGGTTAGTTCTAATGTAACCTTACATTAATCTTTAGCACGAACTGAATTTCTCCATTCTTTTCTCAAATCATCACTGACCTTCCCAGAACCATCATGCCTCCAACCTGGAGGTTTTATTAGATAATTTAAACGATTTGTAAATGATTTTTTACCAGAAAATGAATCTTTTGACATTGAAATCCATTCATGAAACGCAATTTTCAAAGGATTGTAGGTGTTGATATTCGACGTCAAGCCATAAACAACTTTTTCTTCTTTTAACTCTGGCTGGAAGGTGCCAAATAATTTATCCCAAATTATCAAAATCCCTGCATGGTTTCTGTCAAGATATAAAGGATTGCTTCCATGATGTACTCTGTGATGCGACGGCGTATTCATGACATACTCAAACCATTTTGGCATTTTGTCTATCGCTTCGGTATGGATCCAAAATTGGTAGAGTAAACTAACGGACATCTGTAAAAGAATCATTCCAGGATGAAAGCCAATCAATGGTAACCAGAGCCAAAACACAAATGAATAAAAACCACCAGACCAGGTTTGGCGCAAAGCAGTGCTCAAATTATAATATTGTGATGAATGATGCACGATATGCGATGCCCAAAACAATCGACATTCATGCGAAATACGATGAAACCAATAATATGAAAAGTCATCAACAAAAAATAATAATACAAAACTCCACCAAGCCAATGGAATTGTAAACATTCTAAAATTGTTATAGATAAACATAAAAGCCAAGAGCACCACAGCCTTACTTAAAAATCCCAGTGCTACATTTCCAAGTCCCATTGCTATAGATGAGAAGGCGTCTTTCTTTTCATAGGATTGAATGTTCTCTTTGGTGGTCACATATAGTTCCAACAACATCGAGATGATAAAAAATGGAATGGCAAAAAGGATGATATTTGGAAATTCAGGCATGGAGATAATATTTGATGGAACGCTGATACCCCTTATTTTTTATGATTAAATAGGATTTCAT
>JBBSJN010000303.1:0-3258 GCA_038257235.1 Chitinophagales bacterium | reverse complement strand
GTTTCTCTGTCTAAAATTGGTTGAATATCATATTCCCTGAATACATCAAAATCCTGATGTGAAATATTTGAAGCAACATCTGCTTTATACTTCAACAATATTTTACTGAATTTCCACATTGTTTCATATCCTCTCATTACCATATCACTTGGCCTTGCATACATTACCTTGTTGAAGTAGTCAATTATTCGCTGACTGATCTTATCCGTTCTTGGATTGTAAAAAGGAGTGCTATAGATTATGTCAATGCCCTTGTATTCATTTTTTCTAAAATCGCTGATGCCATCCCAGGTGGGCATACCCATTACACTGGCAACGTACTTTTGTTTTTTAAGCGAGGCAAGTTTTTGCGTAAGTTTTTTACCAAAATTTTCATCAAGACTTCCGGCTATACACAAACTGTGTTTAACGGTGTCAAGGTGTTTGGCTAAATCTGCTTCAGTAAAATTTTCAGACAAATCAACGTACTTTAATTTTAAAGGAACAGCCGTGGTGCTTTTAGCAAAGTCATCAAAATACATTTTCAACCTGTCTTCCAATGGGCCTTTTTTACGAAAAACAACTAATTGGTCAAGTGAATAATATTTTTGAATATGCTTATATATGCCTTCACACTGTGTTCTCAATGTCGGATTTAATAAAACAAAATAAGGATTGCCAGAAGCGCCGCTTTCGTTCGGAATATTTACATTAATAACCGGAATGGTTCTTTTAAGGCCCGCATCTGCAAAAGTTCTTACTTCGTTACCGCTACAATAAGCCAGTATCATTTCCACACTATCCTTTTCAGTTTTAGCCAACTGCTCGGTTAAGGAAACTTTGGCCGACCTTGTATCATAAATAAAAACTTCTAACGGAGCTTTTTCTATGTTCAGTGAATCCAATGCAAGTTGCACACCTTCATAAAATTCAAGTCCCGGATTAATAAATTTTGGAAATTCGGTTTTTGCATATTTGTATTCAGCCATTTCAGTGAAGGCGGAGTCCAGATAGAGCGGAGCGAAAACAGCAATTTTATGTTTCCGGATAGCTGTTTGTCCCTCAGCATTTATAATCTGGAACAGGCTGCATATAAACACAAGCAGAAAAAAATAATGTTGCTTCCTCATATTTTGTAATAAACGTTTATTTTTTATTATTCCCATTCAATTGTTGCGGGGGGTTTGCTGCTAATATCGTAAACCACCCTGTTGATGCCTCTTACATTATTGATGATCTCGTTGGAAATATTTGCAAGAAAATCATACGGTAAATGTGCCCAGTCTGCCGTCATTCCATCCACACTGGTAACAGCTCTTAGTGCCACTGTAAATTCATAAGTTCTTTCATCACCCATCACACCCACACTTTTTACCGGCAGTAAGATAGCCCCCGCCTGCCAAACCGTTGCATATAAATTGTTATCCTTTAGTGCTTTAATGTATAAATAATCTGCTTGTTGCAATAACTGTACCTTTTCCTCAGTAATTTCTCCTAAAATTCTGATGGCAAGGCCAGGACCGGGAAATGGATGTCGATCAATCATTTCAGATGGAATGCCTAACTCTCTTCCTACTTTTCTTACTTCATCTTTAAACAATGAACGTAATGGCTCAACTAATTCAAGATGTAAATGCTCCGGCAATCCACCAACATTGTGATGCGATTTAATGGTGACAGAAGGACCATGTACTGACACACTTTCAATTACATCGGGGTAAATAGTTCCTTGTCCTAATAATTCTACACCTGCTACTTTTTTTGATTCTTCCTGAAAAATATCAATGAACAAACTGCCAATCACTTTTCTTTTTTCTTCCGGGTCGGATTTGCCGGCCAAACCTTTATAAAACCTTTCTTTGGCATCAATACCTGTAACATTCAATCCTAATTGGTCATATGTTTTTAATACAGCTTCGAATTCATCTTTTCGCAGCACTCCATTGTCAACAAAAATGCCGAATAAATTTTTTCCAATCGCCCGGTGAATTAAAGTGGCAGCCACTGTTGAATCAACACCGCCACTTAATGCCATTATTACTTTTCGATCACCAATTTGTTTTTTTAATGCTTCTACGGTGTCTGTAATAAAATGTGCCGGTGTCCAGTCTTGCGAACAGCCGCAGATATTCACTAAAAAGTTCGTCAGTATTTTTTTCCCTTCTTTGGAATGATACACTTCGGGATGAAATTGAACACCGTAAAGTGGATTTGTATCTGATCCGTTTTTCTTAAACGCAGCAACAGGAATGCTATCGGTAGTGGCTAATAATTCAAACCCCTCAGGTAATTCTTTTATGGTGTCACTATGGCTCATCCATACCTGGCTTTCTTTTGCCACATCTTTCAGCAATGCATCATCTTGCTTGCTTTGCAACATGGCACGGCCATATTCTCTTTTATTACTTTTGGCTACTATGCCACCAAATCGTTTAGCGGTCAGCTGAGCACCATAGCAAACACCCAATACAGGAACTTTAGAAATGAAGTCCTGCACATTTACATCCGGAGCATTTTCTTCATTTACAGAAAATGGTGAGCCTGATAAAATGATACCTTTCAGTCCGGGTTCAAATTCAAAAGTATTGTGAAAAGGAATGATCTCACAGTACACATTTGCTTCTCTTACGGCACGGGCAATTAATTGAGTATATTGGGAACCAAAATCAAGAATCAGTATCTTTTCAGTCATAATGCAGCGAAGGTAAAAAATCTGTTTGAGCTTTGCAGTTAAGCTTTAAAACCCTTTCCTGTGGCGGTTTCTGGGGGATTTAGTTTAATATCTCTTTACTAGTAACCTGTAAGTACCTTTAAACGTCTTAGAGGCCTAAGAATTATTTTTGAAGTTGTTATTTTTACCGAAAACAAACTGTTATGAAGCAAAGAGTATTAGTATTTATTGTGCTGGTTAGTATTATTTCATCCTGTAACTATGTTGGTGGCAAAAAAATCCGCGGCAACGGGAATATGAAAGTGGAAAACCGTACTATCAGTTCTTTTGATGGTGTTTATGTAAGTGGCAATACAGACCTTTATGTAAAACAGGATTCCATTTTTTCTGTCAGGGTAGAAGCGGATGAAAATCTGATGGAGTATATGATAACAGAATTGGATGGCAGCACTTTAAAAATTCGTTCAAAAGATGGAGCCAACCTTAAGTCTTCCCGTTCTATTAAAGTGTATGTAAGTGGACCGTCTTTTAAATATTTCAAAGCATCTGGGGCTTGTAATATTTTTAGTGAGAATAAAATTACCAGTTCGGAAGCAATAGCTATTAAC
>JBBSJN010000302.1:0-3265 GCA_038257235.1 Chitinophagales bacterium | reverse complement strand
GTGGCCGGTAGTGGTGCAACAGGAATATTTTCAATTTCTTCCACAGCTGCAAAATCAAATGTTATTTGTGATAATCCTTTTCCCATGCAGTGTAAAGATACAACCAGTTTATTGTCTATAGGCAAGTATAGAATTGTGTGGAAAAAATGTCAAGACGATAAAAATCGATAATCAAATGTTGAATCTGGAAAGAAGCCGACTCGCAGCTCGTAACTCAAAACTCAAAGCTTGTATTCCTAATCCAAACTCTGATTCGATGCAGCAGCTTTTTTCAGCAACAGATCAAATTGTTCCGGAGTAAGATCATTAAAGAAAAAGTAAATGGGGTTTATTTTATCACCATATTTATGCACTTCGTAGTGGCAATGCGGTCCGGTGGACTTACCAGTGCTTCCCACCCAGCCAATCACTTCGCCACGTTTAACGGCTTGTCCGTATCTCACTTTTACTCTTACCATATGGCCGTATAAAGTTTCATAACCATATCCGTGACTGATAATAACATGGTTGCCATAGCCATTGCCTGCATTACCAGCGGTAGATACTGTACCATCGGCTGTCGCATAAATAGGTGTTCCTTGCGGTGCCGAAAAATCAAGACCTGCATGAAACTTAGTTGTTTTATAAACCGGATCAATACGATAACCGTAACCAGAAGCCACCCTGTTCAGGTCTTTATTGCTCAATGGCTGAATGGCCGGAGTGTGAGCCAGTAATTTTTCTTTATCCTTCACCAGGTCGTCCACTTCATCGTAAGATTTCTTTTGTGCCGCAATTCGGCTCATCAGGTTATTTAAAGTGCCGGTAATTGATGCCACCAGTTGGTTATCATCAATTCTTTCCACTTTTGCAATTTCTAGTTTGTCTTCCAGTTCCTTAGCTCTGGCACTGTCTGGTACAGGGTTGGCTTCAAAAATTGCCCGGTACACATCATTATCTCTTTTCTCCAGTTCTTTCATCTGCTTTTCTATCGATTCCAGTTGGCTTTCCATTTCTTTATAGTTTTCCTTCATGGCAATGTTTTGCTGTGCCAGTATCTTTTCTCTTGGTGATCCGATGAACTGAAAGGCTACATAAGAAATAAGTGCTGCCGTAACTAGTGCAGCGGCCAGAAATCCAAAAACCCGCAATAATTTTACTCTTAGCGGGGTTTCCAGCTTTTCGTAGCGAAGTGTATTAGTATTATAATAATATTTTATTTTCCTCATTGCGGCAAGCCTTAACCGATTGGGCAAAATACAAACTGAATAATTTACCTTTGTCCCCTTTGCAGGGCAAACAAATATAGCCTCTAAAAAAGCAAAAATCAACCCCAATTCACTGAGTAAATATCAGCGAAGAAAAAAGATAAATGATTATGTTACCAGCTTTTGTACTACAATCATCGTCCCTTGCACAGTTTATCCTGAGGAACGAAGGACACACTTCGGCTGTAGTAACATTGTTCAGCAAAAGAAAATTCACTATTGACTATTCACTATTGACCACTCACTATTCACTATTCACTATATGATGACCAGCGCAGAAATACGACAGGCTTTTATCGATTTCTTCAGTTCCAAAGAACATACTATTGTTCCATCAGCACCGATTGTTGTCAAAAACGACCCGACTCTGATGTTCACCAATGCAGGTATGAATCAGTTCAAAGATTTTTTTCTGGGAAATAGAAAAGCGGAGAATTCAAGAGTAGCCGACACACAAAAATGTTTACGGGTAAGTGGCAAGCACAACGACCTTGAGGAAGTAGGTGTAGATACATATCATCACACTATGTTCGAAATGCTAGGTAACTGGAGTTTTGGCAATCCTGTCCAGCCTCATGCAGGATACTTTAAAAAAGAAGCCATTGCCTGGAGCTGGGAGCTACTGACAGAAGTTTATAAATTAGATAAAGACAGATTATTCGTCACCATTTTCGAAGGCGATGAGAAAGAAGGTTTACCAAAAGATGAAGAAGCATATAATGAATGGAAGAATTTCGTAGCCGTTGACAGAATATTATTAGGCAATAAAAAAGATAATTTCTGGGAAATGGGTGATACAGGTCCTTGTGGGCCTTGTACCGAAATACATGTTGATTGCAGAACAGACGAGGAAAGAAAAAATGTTTCCGGAAAGACATTGGTGAATGCGGATCATCCGCAGGTAATTGAGATATGGAACAATGTATTCATTCAGTTCAATCGGAAAAAAGATGGTAGCCTTGAAGCATTACCTGCCAAACATGTTGATACAGGAATGGGTTTGGAAAGATTGGTAAGAGTAATTCAGGATAAGCAAAGCAATTACGATACAGATATTTTTACCGGAATAATTGCAGCAACTGAGAAGATCACCAAAAATAAATATGACAGCAGTGGTAGCAAAGAAGCCATTACTTTTCGTGTAATTGCAGATCATATCAGGGCAATCAGTTTTACCATTGCCGACGGACAATTACCATCTAACACCGGAGCTGGTTATGTAATTCGTAGAATTCTTCGCAGAGCGGTTCGTTATTATTATTCTTATCTGGATTATAAACAACCATTGCTGAATCAGCTTGTGCCTGTTTTGGCAAAGCAATTTGAAACTGTTTTTCCTGAACTACACAAACAACTTGATTTTGTCACTAAAGTGGTGAAAGAAGAAGAAGAGTCATTTTTAAGAACGTTAGACAAAGGATTGAAACGCATTGATGATATTATTGGAAATGTAATTGATAAAACTATTGCTGGTAAAGATGCTTTTGAGTTGTTTGATACATTTGGCTTCCCTGTTGACTTGACAAGGTTGATAGCTGCTGAAAATAATTTGTCTGTCGATGAAAAAGGGTTTGAATCAGAAATGCAACAACAAAAAAATCGCAGCCGTGCCGCCACAACTGTGGATGCAGAAGACTGGACAGTTTTAAGAGAAGGTTCTAACAAATTTGTTGGCTATGATTCTTTAGAAGCAAAAGCTGCTGTTTTAAAATACAGAAAAGTAAAAGCCAAAGGGAAAGAACTTTTTCAGGTTGTTCTCGACAAAACACCTTTCTATGCCGAAAGCGGCGGACAAGTTGGTGATAAAGGGCAATTAATAATTAATAATGAAGAATTAGTAATTATTGACACCAGAAAGGACAATGATTTGATTATTCATTTTGCTGAAAGTATACCGGATGATTTATCAGGTGAAGTACTGGCAAAAGTTGATGCATCAAAAAGAAAGAACACCGAACTGCATCACACGGCTACACATTTGCTTCATGCTGCGCTGAGATCTGTGTTAGGAGCTCATG
>JBBSJN010000301.1:0-3296 GCA_038257235.1 Chitinophagales bacterium | reverse complement strand
ACTTGATTTTTTCATATCAAACCCTACACCATTATCAATAATACTCAGATGTGCTATATCATTTTTACATTGCAGTAATACCTCCAAGTTTTTGGCCTTGCTATATTTCAAAACATTCTTCAGCTGCTCTTGTGCTATTCGGAACAGTGCAAGTTTCTTACCCGGACTCAGCAAATCATTTTCATTGTCATGTGTAAATCTTACGCTTATATCGGTAGCTTTTTCAATGTCTGCTATTAAATTATTTATATGATCAGATAACGAACCGCCATCCAGATGAGGTGCTACCATTTCTTTTGACAATTTTCTGATCTCTTCAATAGCCAGTAATGTATACTCAATTGTTTTGTTCTTAATACCCTTATCCGATTCAGTTGCTGGATTCAGCATTCCCAAATACAATTTAATAGTTGAAAGTATCTGGTTCACATTGTCATGCATTTCTCTTCCCAAACGAGAACGTTCCTGTTCCTGCACCCTGATCGCCGACTCTGACAATACTTTAAATTGCCGCACCTTTTCTTCAATCAATAAATTCTCAAGTAATTTCTGACTTGTTATATCGCTCAGCGAACCAATCATTTTAACGGGCATTCCTTTTTCATATATTACGAAACCACTGTCCAGTATATTTTTATACTCCCCGTCAGCACAGAAAAACCTGTATTCACTTTCCCAGGATTGCAGCCCCTTATCCGTTACGTTTGCTAATGTATCACTAAGCATATCCCGATCTTCAGGATGTACCCTGCCCAGCCACCAGGCCAACCCTTTTTGTGTTTCTGGTATGTATCCAGTAAGCTCAGTCAATTTTTCATTTCGTAAAATATCTCCAGTAAGCATATCCCATTCCCATATGGCATCTGTTGATACCCGACTTAGGTTAATCAGTCTTTCATTTGCTGCCTCAAGTTTTTTGGCTATATGTTGCTTTTCCAGCTGATCTTTGGCGATACCTCCAATAAGTTTCTTCCCATCTTTTGTGCCACATAAAAAAAGATTTACCTGAAAGATAGCTTTGCTGCCATCCAGTAATTTACCATTCTCAATTGATTGCTGCGATAATCCTGTTTGCAGAACTTTCATGTGCTTATCATACAATGCATCAACAACCACTAATGGCAATATCTCTGAAATCTTTATACCCAGATCATTCCTATCCAACCTGAAGTATTCTAAAAATGGCTGATTGGCTTTAATAAGGTGTGAATCCTCATCTAAAAACCAAATAAGGTCAGTTGTATTATTGAAAAAAGCTTGCAGAATAATTTCATCTAGTCCTTCATGAAAGCCCATTTCTTCTCTCTTGGACAAAAAATGAATTGGAACATGTTCATTACTATTCAATATCATAAAACACTCTCCTCTTTTTTGTTTCTGAAAATGTGATTTACTGCATCATATCAAGCAGTCATCTTATTTATAATAGATGGAATAAGTTCAAACTCCTGGCTTTTATCCAGAAAGAAATCAGCTCCTGCTTCTTTACATAGCTTTCGATAACTATCGTTTGAATGATTGGTAACCATAATTACGCTGCAATCCCATCCTTCCGTTTTAATATATCGTAAAACCTCAAAGCCACTTTTACCTGGCATATTCATATCGAGCAAAACAATTTTGGGCTTTTCTTCTCTAATCTGTTTTATTGCTTCCTCATAATTATGAGCAGTAATAATTTCGGCGGATCTGATACTATCATTTAATATATCTATGAGGCGGCTAATATATTTTTTATTATCATCTACTATCAGTATCATATATAGTTTTTTAAAGGAATTAAGGAAATGCAAACTTATTGATAGCCCGACAAAAAAAAGTAGCAATTGCTACCAGTTTTATGTAGCCGCCAAAAAAACCTTTGTAGAAGTATTACTACAATTTTTTAACCCTATAAATTGCTAAAGGGATAGAAGCTATTTCTTCCATTAAATTAAAAATTTGGAAATGGAATATTCAGTGTAGGTTTTAACAGGTATAAGTTTATTTCAAATGAAAGCCTTCAATAAATTTAGTATTGAAATCCCCACTGCGGAATCGTTCGTCCTGCATTAACTGTAGATGAAACGGTATTGTTGTTTTTACTCCTTCAATTACATATTCGCTTAATGCCCGGTACATGGTTTGTATTGCTTCCTGTCTTGTTTGTGCCACTGTAATAAGTTTAGCTATCATCGAATCATAATATGGAGGAATTACATATCCTGCATACACATGGCTGTCTACCCGAACACCATGACCACCTGGCTGATTCAATGAAGTGATTTTTCCCGGAGAGGGTCGAAAGTCATTATATGGATCTTCTGCATTGATACGGCATTCGATGGCATGATTTACCGGTATATAATCAGCCCCGGAAATTCTTTCACCCATTGCTATTTTCAATTGCTCTTTTATTAAATCAAAATTGATTACTTCTTCCGTTACACAATGTTCTACCTGGATCCTGGTATTCATTTCCATAAAGAAAAAATTGCGATGCTTATCCACTAAAAATTCTACGGTTCCAACACTTTCATAATTGATAGCCTGAGCCGCTTTCTTTGCAGCTTCCCCCATATTAAAACGCAGTTCGTCCGTCATAAATGGCGAAGGTGATTCTTCTACCAATTTCTGATGACGACGTTGTATGGAACAATCTCTTTCACTTAAATGACATACAGTTCCAAACTGATCACCAGCTATCTGAATTTCTATATGCCTTGGCTCTTCTACAAACTTCTCCATATAGATTCCATCATTCTTAAATGATGCAGCCGCTTCAGCTTTCGCAGTATCATATGCTTTCTCCATCTCACTATCTTCCCACACAATTCTCATTCCTTTGCCACCACCACCGGCAGTTGCTTTTAATATCACTGGGTAACCCATATTTTTAGCCAACCCTTTTGCTTCAGCTATACTTTGCAACAAGCCTTCTCCACCGGGAATAACAGGAACTCCGGCTTTAATCATGGTTTCTTTAGCCGTTATTTTATCACCCATGGAATTGATCATATCAGGCGTCGGACCAATAAACTTAATTCCATGATCGTTACAGATTTTTGCAAACTTTGAGTTCTCTGCAAGAAAGCCATAACCTGGATGAATCGCATCAGCATTTGTAATTTCTGCTGCTGCCATTATATGTGCAATGTTGAGATATGAATCGGCGCTTTGTGGTTTGCCGATGCAAACAGCTTCATCTGCAAATTTTACATGTAAACTATCTCTGTCTGCTGTGGAATAAACCGCCACTGTTTTAATACCCATTTCACGACAGGTACGAATTACCCTTAGTGCAATTTCTCCGCGGT
>JBBSJN010000300.1:0-3300 GCA_038257235.1 Chitinophagales bacterium | reverse complement strand
CGAAGATTGATCAATGCATCTTCTGTATCATTCACACTGAAACCACCACAGATAAGATGTGGTACCGTGTCCACATCATATTTATTCATGATGGCAGCGCAAATGCTTTCGGTACCGGGTCGTTTCCGTACGACTACTTTATCGAAACTACCATCCAGCTTTTTCTTGAAAACATGCTCACTTTGGTGATAGGTAACATTTATAAAAGCCGGCTTAAACTCCATTAATGGATCCAGATGCTTATACAATGCTTCGATTCCTTTACCCTTTAACGGGGGTAATACTTCAAAGGAGATAATGGTGTCTTTAGCCTGTCTGATATGATCAATAACCTTCATTGTCTGTAAAAATTCCTGCAAACATACAGCGCTAAAGTATCATATCAAAAGTATGGTTCAGTAAAGACCAGAACAATGGATGTATGTTTATTTTAAAACCGAATACCGATTGAGATTCCAAACCGGATGCCAGGCAAAAAACCTTTGAAATCGGTTCGTACATTCCTTGCAGCAGCGTTCACTGTCACATCCAGGTTATCTCTTAGCAGAGGAATGTCATTGACAAAACTGTTGATCTCATCTTCCGCATCCTGTGCCTCCGCATTGCTCCAGGGAAGTCCATTACCTGTTTCCTGCGCCAGCATTTTGTGTTTGGCACTATTGGTTTCCGGTCCTAAAAAATACCAGTCAATAACAACTCTTTTAGCAATAACAAACTGAACTCCAAGTTGTGCCCCAATCCCAACTCCGCTGTATTCACTGGTTATAGTAAAAGGGCGGCTGGAAAGGCCAATATCAAAATCCGTATTGGTAACAGCCTCATTTTCCAGGTATTTCAGGTAAGGTTCAAAATAAAATCCTTTCATGGTTTTTTTACCCAGGTACATCCTGTAGCCAGCCATTACAGAAAAAGTTTTCATCTTCAGACTGCGGTCTTCATTATCAATTTCTGCAGTCAGTGTGTTTTCGGCAGGTATTCCGATATTAAAAGTGATGGACTTTTTTTTCGCAAAGTTAAATTCAGACCCAAGTCCGATCTTACCAAAAGCCAAACTTGCCGGCGACCATTTTATGGAATAGGATTTATCAAAAGCCGGATTTTCTACTTTCTGTGCATGTAACTGAAAAAAGGCCGTAAGTAAAAAAAATAATATTGTTAGTTTTTTCATATTGATTTTTTGAAAATTAATGATCCTGTGATTGCTATTTAAAACGATAACCAGGAGTTTTTATTTGATTTGTTTGCCTGATTTGTCTATTAAAATTATCCTGCCGTCTTTTTCTACCGCATCCATCCCATTTTTATCAAAATTTAAATAAAAGGAATATTCCTTTTTATCAGGAGTCGGGTCATTTAGCCGGGAATTTTCAAGATTCAATAATAAGTCCTGAAACGTATTAGAATTATTTATAAATGAAAGTACAACCCAGTAATTATCGTTGACAATACCAAGATTCAGGTATTTTTTTTTATTTTCTATAAACCTGACGTTGGCTAAATAATTTTCAGCATCCAATAAAGTAACCACCGAATCGCCGGCAGCCAAATAACTGATCTGATCGTATGTAACAGAAAACGACTTAGTGATATCAATGGTAAAAGCCCTGGACTGTGCTATACAAAGTATACCACTCAAAAAAAGGGATAAAAAGACAGATAGTTTTAAGGCCATAAAATATCATTATAAATATGATAATTATAATCAGTTTGTTAATTCACCTAATACAAATCTTTCTTATCTGTTCGAAACCGTATTTTTGCCCATCATGGCTGTCACTATAGAAACAAAAGAGTTGGTAAAAAAATACGGCAACCGTACTGTCGTAAACCATGTTTCATTCGAAGTGAAACAAGGTGAAATTGTGGGCTTGTTGGGACCAAACGGTGCCGGCAAAACAACCTCTTTTTACCAGGTAGTTGGTTTAATAAAACCTGACGAAGGCCGGGTATTCTTTAATGGCAAAGACATTACATCGCTGCCCATGTATAAAAGAGCTCAATTGGGAATCGGCTACCTGCCACAGGAAGCATCTGTTTTTCGCAAACTAAGTGTGGAGGATAATATTGCTGCCATTTTGGAAATGACTAAATTGTCAAAACAGGAACAGAAGACAAAACTAGAATCCTTATTGAATGAATTCCGTTTACAGCATGTTCGTAAAAGCAATGGTGATGTGCTGAGCGGTGGCGAAAGAAGAAGAACGGAGATAGCAAGAGCTTTATCCGTTGATCCAAAATTTATTTTATTGGATGAACCGTTTGCCGGTATCGACCCGATTGCAGTAGAAGATATTCAGGCTATTGTTGCTAAAATGAAACATAAAAATATTGGCATTCTAATTACAGATCATAACGTAACTGAAACCTTATCCATTTGCGATAGAGCTTATCTGTTGATTGACGGAAAAATTTATAAGCATGGCACCGCTGAAGAACTGGCTGCAGATGATGAAGTAAAAAGGTTATACCTCGGTAAAAATTTTGAATTGAAGCGGAAGGATTATTTGCATGAAGAGGCAAGAAATAACGTAGATTGATTCCTCTTTGCATACTTTATTTGTAAGTTGAATGATGAACTATCAGCAATTACCAAAAATAGAACTACACCTTCACCTCGATTGTAGTTTGAGCTATAAAGTGGTGAATCAGATTGATCCCACCATAACATTTGAACAATTCCAACATTCATTTATTGCACCTCCAAAATGTACTGATCTGGTAGATTATCTCAGCCGTGCCGTTAAAGGTTTTGAATTGATGCAAACCAAAGAACAGTTAAGACTTGTTACACTTGATTTGCTGGAACAACTAAAAGCCGACAATGTTATTTATGCAGAAATTCGCTTTGCACCGTTGCTACATATTGCTAAAGGCCTTACTCCTGTAGAAGTTGTAAAAACAGTTAATGAAGCTGTAACAGAAGGTATTCAGCAAACAGGTTTCGAAGCCCGGCTACTACTTTGTACGCTTCGTCATTACTCCGAAGAAGAAAGCATGGAAACCGTTCAACTAGTTGAGCAGTTTAAAGGAACTAATGTTGTTGGTTTTGATATTGCAGGTGATGAAGCTGGCTTCCCGGTAAGGACTCATGTTAATGCTTTTGCCTACGCAAAAGAAAAAAACATTCATTGCACTGCTCATGCAGGCGAAGCCAAAGGTCCGGAGAGTGTAAAAGAAACTTTGAAGCAGTTTCATCCTTCCCGCATCGGGCATGGCACCAGGAGTGCAGAAGATGACTCACTATTAGCATTTTTAAAGAAAGAAAATATTCACCTGGAGGTTTGCCCTACCAGTAATATT
>JBBSJN010000299.1:0-3301 GCA_038257235.1 Chitinophagales bacterium | reverse complement strand
TATTTTCTTCATGGCTTTGCCACAGATGACAAGGATATGATGGATTGGATTGGGTTCAAAAATCTGATGGATTCTGCCATTAAATCCGGCCAGCTTCGCCCGTCTATATTGGTATTGCCAAACAGTATGACAAAATACTTTGGAAGCTTCTATACCAATTCCTCCGTTGCAGGTAACTGGGCCGATTTTATTGGAAAAGATGTCGTTGAGTATATTGATAAAAATTATCGAACCATTGCCAATCGCAATAGCCGTGGGCTTTTTGGGCATTCTATGGGTGGTACCGGCGCTTTAAAAATGGCGATGTTATTTGCAGGTCAATTCAGCGCTGTCTATGCTATGAGCCCCGGTGCTTTACATTTCTCCGACGACTTCAGGTTGTCTCATCCTGCATTTAAAAGAGTATCAGAACAAAAAAGTATGGATTCCTTACGCAATGCTGCACCCTACTATGATTTTGAAAAGTTTCCCTTTTACGAAATGATTTATGCGAGCCTCTCAAGAATGTATTCTCCCAATATAAATGAAACCCTTTTACAGGCAGATCAACCCATTAAATATGTAAACAATAAGATGCTGGTCAATGCTGATGTGGTAAAAAAATGGGAAGCCAATTTCCCCATAAATATGATAGAAGACCATATACCCGCATTAAAAAGTTTAACCGCTTTAAAAATTGATTGGGGCCGCAATGAGGAGTTTAAACATATCCCAATCACCACTATGGAGGTTAGCAAAAAACTGGAAGCCCTGGGCATTAAACATTTTGCAGAAGAATATATTGGCGATCATACCAATATGATTGATGGATTTGAAGGAAGGTTTTTTACAGAAGTATTTCCGTTTTTTGAACGATATTTAAAATGACGAGATTTTCATAAAAAGAATTTTTTTGTTTAATAGCTTAACCACTCTGGAAACATCAATAGTAAACAATTGTATCATCAAACAAAACTTAATGCCAGGAACTACTTACTAAAACATATTTTTTGAACCGTGTATTTTGCTTACTACGAGGCAAACTCTTCACCCAAAATGCTACTAAAATCGCTCACTGCCGGATCTTTATGGTCAAAAAAATTTGCTAATACAGCTTGGTCATAATGATTATTTAGTCAACCCTCAGAAAGTCTCTAATGGTTTACTATTCTAAGTTTCAGCGTGCTTATGTTTTTATTATCTTACAGCTAAGTATAGAAAGCTTCAAAAAACTGTAAGATATTATTATGATAGGTAAGCAAAAGCACACAAATCAGGCAAGTATGTTTAATGGATTGGCTGAGCAGTTGGATCAAAAACATCCTCTTTATCTTCTCTCTCACAAAATAAACTGGCAGTTATTTGACGACAGTTTTGCTGTACATTATAGCGATAAAATGGGGGCGCCGTCAAAGCCAATTAGACTGATGGTGTCGTTATTAATGCTCAAGCATATTCGCAATTTGAGTGATGAGAATTTGGTAGAGCAATGGTCAGAAAATGTGTACTATCAGTATTTTGGTGGAGAGCAGATTTACCGCCCTTCTGTGCCGTGTAGTTCTACTGAGTTAGTAGGATTTAGAAAGCGTATTGGTGTAGCTGGTATGGAACTTATTCTTAAAGAAAGTATTGCTGTAAACAGAAACAATAATGATGAGCATTTTGGAGAAACTATTAGCATAGATACCACAGTTCAGGAAAAAAATATCACCTACCCAACCGATGATAAACTATACAAAAAAATAATTTCAAAATGTGTTTCTATTGCACAAAAGGAAGGGATTGTACTTACTCAAACTTATGCAAAAGAGTTAAAGAAATTAAGCTTTCAACAAAGATTTAAAAAGCGAAAGAACGGTTACAAAATAGCTTGTAAAGCAAACAAAAGGGTAAAAACGATAGCTGGTAGAATTTTAAGAGATTTGGAACGAAAGCTAAGCCCACAAGCTGTTATAGCCTGTAGCTCTAATTTACTTCTTTTCAAAAAAGCTTTGGCACAAAAACGAGGCGATAAAGCAAAGACATACAGTTTACACGAACCAGACGTAAAATGTTATGCTAAAGGAAAAGAGCATAAGAAATTTGAATTTGGAAGTAAGGTGTCCATTGCTGTTTGCCAGGCAACAGGTGTAATAATAGGTGCATTAAATTTTACAGAAACACTTCACGATTCTAAAACAATACCTGCTGTCTTGGAGCAAGTAAAAGAGCTGATAGATGGGACGCCAAAAGAAGTATTTGCAGATCGAGGATATGTGGGAAAGGCATCACACGGCGATACGAAAATTTATACCCCAAAACCTAATCCGGTAATAACAACAGAACAAAGAAAAAAGCATAGCAAACGAGCCGCTGTAGAACCAATAATAGGACACTTAAAAAAAGACTATAGACTAGGCACAAATTTTCTAAAGGGAATAATAGGAGATGAAATAAATGTGCTGTTAGCCGCAGCCGCAATGAACTTTAAACGAGTCATAAACCTCTGGAAGAAGGAGGCAAACAAATGTTGGAAACTCATCTACAATTTTATTGTAAGTGTTTATTGGAGTTTTATTGCCCAAAAATTAAAAAGTACTTTTTGAGGGTTGACTATTTATTCAACTCCTTTGCTCCGACTAAACTTTTGTAAAAGTTCACTTTTCCTAACTGAGGTTATGATGTAGAACGTGCGCCTTATGGAATCCTAATGTTGACTCGTTTCAACGAAACCAAATATCATACGCTAATCTTCCTAGCAGTAATGTCATTACCATTATGAAGAAAATCCTGATAAAATTATTTCCATTTTGAATGGCCAGTTTGCTGCCTATATATGCGCCACCCATATTTGCAAGCAGCATCGGAATGGCTAGAGTAAAAACAATGGCGCCTTGTATTAAAAATGCAATGAGTGAAGAACCATCAGCGATGGCATTAATTAATTTTGCATAGGCAGACCCTTTTAAAAAATTGAAACCAACAAATTGTACGAGTGCAAATACCAACAGCGTACCAGTACCTGGACCTATAATGCCATTATATAGCCCGAGGACAATGCCTATTGCTGCAAAAATAAAATTCTTGTGTTTGTTGTTTTCTGACACGTCCACCAGCCCCATCTTCTTTCGAAAAATTGTGTAAACAGTTAGGAGCGCAATTATTACAAAAAGTATTGTCTTAAATGTATCATTGGGAATTGCCTTCATCACAAAAGTGCCTGAGTAAGATGCTATACCAGACAAAATACCTGCAATGGCCACAAATTTATAATTGACCCTTATTTTTTTTATGTATTGCCTTGCAGCTACCAGAGTTCCTGCTATACTACTCATTCTATTAG
>JBBSJN010000298.1:0-3348 GCA_038257235.1 Chitinophagales bacterium | reverse complement strand
TGAACCTAATACACCTCGAACATCATTAATATCTATTCCTGTTAAACCTCTAACCGTACCACTAAATGGCATAAGAGTAATATCAACCTGGGCTGCACTTGAATTTAATATAGAGAATGAGCCGGTTTGAAAAAATTGATCTACACAATCAAATCGACAACCATATATTTCACCTGGAAAATCATTCTGTTGTTCAACTACAATTGCAAGGTAATTTCTATTGAAAACAGTATACTTAATTTCAAAATCAGAACCGCTTCTTGCAGTAACCGCTGCAAATGCATCCTCAATTAAGGGCATTCCACCTGCATCTGTTACAAGATATGAACCACTATTCAAAATAATGCCTACCCACATATATTCTCCGCAAGAATGAAGCCATGAAAAATTGGATATTTTCAAGTGATTTCCAGCTTCTACTATTATCTGTGCTCCAGGCCCCATATGAACATCTGTTTCTGCAAAGAAAAAATCTGTATTCACAGTTAGTGTCTAAACCGGGCAAAGTGTACCACTGATTCCGGACAAAGCGTACCACTGATTCCGGGCAAAGTGTGCCACTAAAATAGAGCGATTCCTGATAAAGTGTACCGGATTTAAAAAGTATTCCGGACAAAGTGTACCACCAATTTCGGGCAAAGTGTATCACTTATTTTAGTGACATTCCGGCATAAGTGTACCAGTAGTTTTGCGAACAGGTTTGTAAAATCCACATAAGTCATCTTTGGCTTATGGCAAACAAACCTATTAAAATGCAAAGAATCCGACAGGTTCTATTACTAACCCAGCAAGGGTATTCCAGAAGAAAGGTGGCCCAAATGACGGGCGTTCACCGCAGTGTAATCAACCGTTATTTAGCAAAGTGTGATACGAGTAAGGTATCATTCGATGAATTGCTTTTACAAAGCGATCAGGCGTTAAGTGCGTTGTTATGGGAAACCCCCTTTCCCGATGCTGATATGCCTCGTCAAGCAGAGTTTGAAGCCTTTTATCCCTATATTGAAAAGGAGTTGTCCCGTTTAGGTGTTACCCGGTATTTATTGCATCGAGTGTATCTTGAAAAATATCCGGATGGATATCGTTACTCCCAATTCTGTGATTTAATTCTTCGTCGATTAAAAGCACCGGATGTTTCTATGGTGATGCCTTGCATTGCAGGAGAAACCATTCAGGTAGATTTTGCAGGCAATAAATTGTCCTGGTGTGATGCTAATACCGGGGAGGTTCACCAGGGAGAAGTATTGATTGTAACTTTTCCTTATAGTGGGATGGACTTTGTAAAAGTTCTTCGCTCGCAAGGACAAGACGATTTTATAGATGGACTGCGCAGTGCACTGGAATATTTTAACGGCGCACCACAATGTTTACGCGTTGACAATTTAAAATCCGCTGTCATAAAAGCGAATCGTTATGAGCCCACTTTTAATGCTTTACTAACTGAGTTCTGCAATCATTATCAAATGGGAATGGATGCTACACGTGTTGCTAAACCTAAAGATAAGCCACATGTAGAACGTCATGTAACCTTAGCCTATCAACGGATCTATGCTCCTTTAAGAGATCAGGTTTATTATTCATTGGAAGAACTCAATGCTGCCATCCTTCCTTTATTGGAAGAACATCACGAGCGTGTTTTTCGACACCATAAAAAAGGAAGACGTGATTTATTTGAGACAGAAGAAAAGCCACTTCTACAACCATTACCGGATATCCCTTTTAAAAGTAAGCTTCGCAAGAAAGCAAAAGTGCAGAAGAACTATCATGTGACTTTAGCCAATGCAGATCAGACCATTCATTATTACAGCGTCCCTTACCAATATGCAGGAAAAGAAGTGCAAATAATTTTTGATACAGAAGATGTAGAAGTGTATTGCAATTATGAGCGTATTGCCTTTCATAAAAGAAATTATAACCGGTCGCGATACACAACTATCTCTTATCACATGCCTGAAAAACATCAGCATGTAAAAAACGGAATGGATCCTGATTTTTTATTTACTAAAGCAGCACAGTTGGGAATACATACCGAACAGTTCATTCGTAAGTTACTTGATCGTGGTCAATACTATCCTACTAATTATAAAAGCTGTCAGGGAGTTTTAAATCTGACCAGAGCATACCACGCCCAACGCATTGAGCAAGCCTGTGAGCGTGCATTATACTACAACAGCATAAATTATAAAACAATCCATGAAATACTAAAAAAGAATCTTGACAAATCACCACCATTACCATTTACAGAAATACAAACCATTACTCCAAATCCAAATGTACGGGGATCGCAATCGTATCAATAAATAAAAAATAAAACCGATTATCATGAACAACTCACAAACACTCGAACAGCTCAAATCACTTCGATTAAGCGGAATGCATGAACAGTACAAACAACTACTTCAACTTCCATCACAAGAACATCCTAATGCTCATCAACTTCTTGCAATGATGGTACAAGCGGAACAACTCTGGCGTACCAACCGAAAAACAGAACGATATATAAAACAAGCCCGATTCCGCTATGTGGCTGCACTTGAAAGTTTAGATTATCATCCGGATCGACAATTGGAAAAAAATACCATTCATGTTTTAGCGGATTGTTCTTTCATTGACAAAGGAGAAAACATTCTTATCACTGGTGCTACCGGTTGTGGCAAGAGCTATTTAGCAACGGCATTCGGTCAGCAGGCTTGCAGCCTTGGATATACATCGCTTTACATCAGTATGCCAAAACTCAATGAACAACTCTTGATGAGTCGTGCAGATGCTACGTATCAGAAATTACTAAATAAAATAGCGAAACCACATGTATTAATATTGGATGACTTCGGTCTTGCACCGGTTGATCAACAAATGCGTTTAGCCTTGTTACAAATCTTTGAAGATCGATATGCAAAAAAATCTGTAATCGTTACATCACAGCTTCCTGTCAACTCTTGGTATGAATATATAGGAGACCCAACACTTGCTGATGCAATTATGGACAGGATGTCAGCACGTTCACATCGACTTGAATTACACGGTTCATCCTTGCGTAAAAAAATAAAAAATAAAATCTAAATCACTATCTTCGTTCTTCCTGTTCTTAAAACTACTTCTAAACTGGTACACTTTCCCCGGAATACTGGTACACTTTCATCGGAATAAACAGTTATATTAAGCAACACAAACTTTTTGTGCTTTGACCAAACTTTCTCTGCACAATTCCCCTCTGTAACCAGAAGTAACTAGATTCCTCCTGAAAGACAAAAAGGATAAAACTAAAAACCGTCATTCAGGAGGAAACTCGTCACATTAGAATTACAAGTGTTTGTTAACCTATAAAAAGTGATTTAACAGAGAGGCGTTGGA
>JBBSJN010000297.1:0-3376 GCA_038257235.1 Chitinophagales bacterium | reverse complement strand
TTAAGTAAACAACATTCATTAAACTATTAAAAAAAACTGTTTCCCTTCAGCACTCAAACTACGACTTAGTATTTCAAGCTTTCAAATGTTTCGTGCAAACTTTTAATACAGTACTAATGCGTATCGTTTTATTTATTTCCAGTGCATTCCTTACCTTTTTTTGTAGCGCTCAAACTACTGATTTTGCAATAAAGAAATTCTCACCTTCTATTGTAAAATTTAAGGAAACAAATATTAAGGCAGATAGTGTTGATGTGGTATTATCATTTAACAATGCCAGGTCTTTTAATGAGTGGAGAAAAAAAACGCATGTTATTTCCGGCTATTCTCCATCCAATGTTTCGGTTGTTCGCCTAAGGGCTACAGACCTTCAACAATTATTAGCTGACTCTTCAATTGTATTTGCCGACATGCTGCGAAAACCAAAAGAAGAACTGACTACTGGTAGTCTTGATATCTCATTAAATAAATTAAACGTTGTTCACAGTCGTTATCCAACCATTAATGGTAATAGCATAAACGTTTCGTTAAAGGAACAGCAATATGATATAGATGATGTTGATTGGAAGGGACGCTCTTTCAATAGTGGTGTAGGAGCTACAACCCGATCATCCCATGCTTCTATAATGGCAACAATGGTTGGTGGCGGTGGTAATTCATCTCCTTTTGCAATGGGTGCTGCTCCCGGTGTAAACATGACGTCGTCAGATTTTGCAGGTTTATTACCTGATGCTGATTCTGTTTACCGGCATTTTAATATCACGGTTCAAAATCATTCGTACGGTACCGGCATTGAAAATTATTATGGCTCAGATGCTGCTGCTTTTGATGCAAGTACTTATATCAATTCAACGCTGATTCATATATTTTCCTCGGGTAATTCAGGTACTGCAACAACGGTAGAAGGTAGATATAAAGGCATCCCCCAGGTTGCCAACCTCACCGGTAGTTTTAAAATGGCAAAGAACATTATTACCGTTGGTGCAACAGACTCATTCAATAATGTGATGTCTGCCAGTTCAAAGGGTCCGGCTTACGACGGCCGTGTTAAGCCGGAACTTGTGGCTTTTGGATTAGATGGAACCTCCGGGGCAACTGCGCTGGTATCCGGAGCTGCAGCTTTAATACAGCATGCCCATCTGCGCAAATTTGGTACGCTACCTTTTGCAGCCCTTACCAAAGCACTTCTGTTGAATAGCGCAGATGATGTTGATGCAAAACAGGTTGATTTTACATCCGGCTACGGTAGTTTGAATGCATACAAAGCTGTGAAAGCTGTTGAAGAAAACCATTTTTTTATTGGTGATGTAATGAAAGGACAAACAAAGTCTTTTGAGATACAGGTGCCGGCTAACATCGCAAATTTAAAGGTCATGCTGGTTTGGACCGATGTACCTGCCGAAGCCAATGCAACAAAAGCTTTGGTAAATGATTTAGACTGCAGGCTCTCTTTTCCTATAACCGGAGAAAAATGGAGCCCGTGGGTATTAAATACAGTCACGATTTCAGATTCATTAAATCAACCTGCTATTAGAAAAACGGATACATTAAACACGGTGGAACAAATAACAATTGAACAACCCAAAGCTGGTACTTATAGTTTTGAAGTTAAGGCAGATAAAATTAATTCCGGCAGCCAACAATTTGCAGTTGTTTACCAATTTGATACGCTCCGAAATTTCTCCTGGACTTACCCTACTGCCGCAAATGTATTAGAGGCAAGCAGTACAAATGTGCTAAGATGGCAAAGCAATATTCCGGAAAACGGCAAACTCGAGATCTCAATTAATAATGGCAAATGGCAATCAATCTCAACTATTAATACAAAGGATAATTATACAAAATGGATAACACCAGATACAGTATGTACAGCCAGGTTAAAAATGTTCATCTCTTCATCAAACATCGAAAAGGTTTCAGAAGAATTTGTAATCTCGAGGCCAATAGATGTTCAGGTGGGCTTTAACTGTACCGATTCTTTTATGCTGCACTGGAATCATTTTCCGCATGACCAGTATGAGATCTACACTCTTGAAGAAAAATACCTGCAACCTATTGTAAATACCAGCGACACTTTCAATATCCTGAGTAAGAAAAAACATGCTTCCCTGTACTTTGCTGTAGCGCCAAAAGTAGGTAGTCTTCATGGGCGCAGAAGCTATATTATTGACTATACTTCACAGGGTGTGGAATGTTATTTTCAAACATTTTACGCTTCCCTTATCAATAAAAATTCAGCACTTTTAGAAGCCAGGCTGGGCAGTTTGTATGGAGTACAAAAGGTACTTTTTCAAAAACAAAACCGAAAGGGAGTTTTTGAAAATATTCATTCTGCTGCTTCCCCTTTAAACAATGCTTTCTCATATACCGATGCAGCTCCATCCAAAGGTGTAAACAATTATCGTATCGGCCTTACTTTAGCCAATGGAATTACTATTTACAGCCCTGCTGAACACATCTATTATTTTCCCAAAGAACCTGTTATTGCTTTTCCAAATCCGGTTAGGCAAGGCCAGCCATTTAAATTAATAGCGCAGGAGCCGGGAGTTTATACAATTGTTATGTACGATGCTACCGGAAAGCTATACTACAAGGGATTACTTGAAGATATAAACAAGGAAGTGCCAACAACGTCATTAGGAAAAGGAATGTATTTGATCAGGATTTCATCTAAGGAAGGAGGAGGTTCCACTCAAAAAATCCTGGTAAATTAGGAAGGACACCTTACATGCAATTAAGATTTTTTTGAGCCCGGCCTTTGGATCTTTTTTATAACATCGTTGCAAATCATTGATTTGTCCTATTCTTTTCTTCCAGTGAAAGATAAGAATAAGATCACTCTTGTACCTTTTGTTCTCTATTCAGATTATTCACAAGCTGATCATATTTCAACAAAGTCAAGGGGCCTTTTAAACCGGGAAGTAAAATCTAAAAAATTATTAGTGCTTTGGTTTTCAGTGAATAATATATAATTTAACAATAACTAACACCCTCAATATTTCATTATGAAAGCGACTCTTGCTTTGTTATCCATTTTTATAGCGATTGCATGTCATTCAAGCGGAAGTAAAAGTAATAATAAGCTTATTGGCAAGTGGAAAATGGAGCGCTATTATGCTGACATAGGTGACGGGCAGGAACATTGGCAGCCTGCGGATAAGCAACGACAGAGAACAATAGAATTTAAAGAAAATGGAGCGTACATAGATTCTGAAAATGACACCCTGGCCACCTATGTGATGAAGGACTCAACGCACATAAACATTATGTCGAAAAACGGTCATCATTCATATAACATGACGATTATTGAATTAACCGAAAAAGGACTTCATTTAAGGCCTGATTGCATTGAAGGATGTGGTGAAAAGTATGTAAG
>JBBSJN010000296.1:0-3379 GCA_038257235.1 Chitinophagales bacterium | reverse complement strand
TCAAGCGATGCATCAAAATCAGTTTTGATTGTTGCATTGAATGATTTGTCTTTTGCACGAAGACCATGATAGGAGAGACGTAAATACTCATCGCATAATGCATTAATATCAGTTGGTTCTTTTACGCCGCTGCTGCTGCGGCTGTGTTGCAGCATTCCTTTTACTATTTCACCTGCACGTTTGCCGTGGTGATTTATCTTTTCGAGATTTTGTCTGAGGTCCTGTGCTATTTGTTTGGCATCTTCTAAGTTGCCTTTTTCCATTTCATCATTCATCTCATCTACTAACTCTGTGCTCACCTCACTAAAATTGTTTACAAAGTTTAACGGGTTTTGTATTTCATGTGCAATGCCTGCGGTGAGTTCGCCTAACGAAGCCATTTTTTCGGATTGAATTAATTGGGTTTGTGCCGCCCTTAAATCATCCAGTGATTTTTGTAAGGCAGCATTTGTTTCTTCAACCGCTTTTCTTTTTTGTTCCAGTTCCTCAATCGTTTCTTCTAAAAGAATAGCGGTTGTACGTTTTACTTTTTCTGTTCTGTCGAGTTTGAAAGCTGTAATTTCTAATTCTTTATCTGCTTCTTTCAATGATTTGGAAATAGCGACTTTTTGTTCAGCAGATAATTTTTCATCCTGCTGAATTAAGCTTGCTATATTTTGTAAATGGGTGTTCATTATTTTTCTTTTAAAACTACACAACAGGTAGTAAGATTATGCATTTCCAAATTACCGGCAGTTGCCCTTGCCAGTTCTGCGTTGGAGAAAATTCCCGTCATCGGCACATTCCATACATTTTTTACACCTTCTATTTCTTTGCTAATCAACGGGCCAAGTGACAGCAGCCTACCGGCGCAACTGAATAAAACAACCGCATCTGCTTCCGGCATTTCGGTTTCCTTCAATTCTTCAATGCCACGCACTACTTTTTCTATTACATCGAAATCCGGCGGGAGTGAGAATTTGACTTTTGCACCCTGCGGAATGGAGCCGCTGCAAATAAAAGAGCCATCCTCCCAGTTAACCGTAAGTCCCGGCCGCATTACAGGTGCTCCTTTTTCACGCTGCAGTTGTATGGGAAAGTTGGTAGCTATTTCCACAGCAAGCCAGGTATTTTCCCTGGTTACATTCTCAATACCGCTGAACTTTTTGGTGAGTTCCAGTACCGGAATGTTATCAATGGTATATAACCGGTTGCCTTCGCTTTTAGTGACGGTTTTTTCTGTGCCCATCGCTTTCCATCCGCAAGTGGCAATGCCTTTTATTTTTATTTTACTTTCGTCAAGCACTAGTGCAACTATCCCCCGGTCACTTGATTTTCCATTTGTAAAAACAAACTGTCCTGTAAACGTCATATCATCTCCCGCCATACCACCGTAAACATTTACCTGCTTGCCTATGATATCTTCAAAGCCGAATAAAAGCTCTTCGGCATCGGTTTCAATATGGCTACCGGCAATAAGAAAAGCCGGGGTAGGATATTTTTCCTGTGCTTTTCTTGCCATGGCACGGGTAATTTCACGATAATTCTTTTCAGGATATTCCTCAAGCATTATGCTGAAATATTCCCGTTTTATATCCAGCAATAAAATAGAGATAGAGTTTTTTATAATTTCTTCATCTATAAAATCTCCGTTGCTTGTTGCGCCAAAAACGGCGATATCGGCATCATCCAATAGCTTGCACAATGCATCGCGGTCATGTTTGATTGATAGGAATACAATGGCCAGAGTTGGTTGGAACCCGTCTGCCATGCTTTGTTGCAAAGCTGCTTCAATTTCTTCGGGAGTGACTCCTTTGATTGATTTTGCTTTCATGCTGCAGTTGGTTTGAGTTTATTTTTAAATTTTAATAAAGATTCGGTTCTATTTTGTTCCAGTTTTTTTTCCCCGTGGGCGGGATGAGCATGATGATGGACTTCCATGTTTGAAGTTTCGGTTTTAAGGTTTGAAGTTTCACATTCTTCTGTTGTGTCACCTCCTGCTTCTTGCAAAATGTTTTCTTGCGAAGGAATAATTTCTTTCGGAATATTTTCAGGAGGTTGCTCCTGTTCTATATTTTTATTTTCTTCCATAAATTATTTCAGGTGGTATTCTTTTTTTAAAAATGCTATGATAGTTTTTGCTTTTTCATTTAATAATTTAAGCCTGGTATTAATTATAATATTACTTCCTTTAATTTGGTTAATACTATAAGCGAGGTCTTGTTGAACAGAGGTATCGTATGATCTTAACGGAGGATTATCAGTGGGTTTATTTATGTTATTATACTCATCCAGCATTTTATTAAATACATAGGGGTTAAACATACGGGCAAGTATAGGGTCTGCTGCTCTCCTTTCAATACGCTCATCGTCTATGTTTTGAATTATATAGTCGACCAATTTTTGATAAGAAATTATACTATCTGCAGCATTTTCATTTCTGATTAATCGCAACGACCCCGAATTTTTTAATTGAGTAATCGTCCTGTCATTACTTTGAAATCGGGTTGTTCTAACTAAAATTCTTCCCAGATAATAGAGCTCGTTTTCATACCCTTTTATTTTTTGCTCACTTAAAAAATAAATCAATGAATCCAATTGATCCCGTCTTCTTTTTTGAAAAACCAAATTTGTATTAATACTAACAATATCAGTTTTCAAATCTTCAATATAGGATTGAATAAATTGTTTTTCCCGGCTGCGCTCTATTACATGTTCCAACTGATACTCTGCCAAAAAACCGCAGAATACAGCGAGGAATAACATTAAAAATTCCCAGAAATAGTCTTTCCATGTTTTTTTCCCGTGGGCGGCATGTGCATGATGATGTACTTCCATTTCTTCTGAAGTTGAATTTTTAAGGCTTAAAGTTTCAGGTTGTGTTTCAGTATCGGCAATAGGTTCAGCAGATGGTGTCGGTTCATCTGTTGGCTCCTTATTTACAGGTTGCTCCTGTGGAATTTCTTCAGGAATATTGTCTTTTTCTTCGCTCATTTTTTCATTCCAATTATTTTTTTGCATTTGCAGGCTTAGTATTTTTTTAACCGACTTGGCTTCAATGGTTTTTCTTGTGTTGCAGGCAAGCGAAAAGAAATATTCAAAACAGTTAACGGCTGATTCTTATTTTTCTTTTAATGCCACCACACAACAGGCATTGTTATGAAATTCATGTTTACCGGTTTTTCCTGCCTGTACGGCAGACAGGGATTTTCCATATTCGCCATAGGTAAAAAAGCCTGCCATGGGTGCATCCCACACTTTTTGCACCTGATCGATCTCCTCTTTCATTAAATCCCCAAATGATAAATGTCTGCTCACGCAGGAGAACATGATCAAGGCATCGGCTTGCTGCTGTGCGTTGTCTTTAATGCTCTCACATTCTGCAACGACTGTTTCGATG
>JBBSJN010000295.1:0-3388 GCA_038257235.1 Chitinophagales bacterium | reverse complement strand
GAATATCAGGATGAATTAATTGTTGTGCTTTCAAGCATGCTGGGCAAGTTCCGCAACTATCGTTAAGTGTTGGAGGTTCGGGTTCTCCGAAGAGAGAAGCTTCTTGCTGTTGGCTATTAGCCGTTGACTGTCGACCATTCAACTTCTCACAAACAATATATTGAGCAAATGCAATGGCAAGCGATAAGGCGCCACTTCCTTCTTTACCTAAAAAAAGTAAAGCATGGCTAAGGCGGTTATGCTGCACTAGCTCTGCTAACTGCTGCTTTGTTTCTTTTTGTCCTATAATGTCGGCAAACTGCATTGAAGCGAAAGTAAACTATCTTAAAAATTTATTTAAGCTTCTTTTTAAGAACCGGATTGTTTTTTAATAATCTCGACTGATGATGAACTGTGATAATGTTGATATTATTACCCTCTGTTTGTTCGTAAATGATTCTGTAACGGCTCACTAAAATTTCACGAAATGAGGAATCGAGTAATTCAGGAACGGGTTTGCCGTATGCCGGATGTGTAATCAGAACTAAAGCTTTATCAAAAAACAATTCTACTATATTCTCGGCAGCCTGAATGGAATCTTTTGAAATATATTCAGCAATTGAATAAATATCTTTAATGGCAGAAGGAGCCCATATTAATTGAGCCATTTTTTTAATTTTTTTCTTGCCTGTTCTGTTGTCAGTCCTTTACCCGCTTTAATTTCCGCCTTGCCCTTATTTAGTTTATGTAATAAAATGAGCCGGTCAATAGCATCATCAACCGGAAACTCTTCTGGCAAATCTCTTAGGCTTTTTAGCACTTCCCTTTTTGTAAGCATTTTATTTTTCTTTATTTAAAGTTACAAAAAAATGATGGCTTTCTTTTTTATAGAATCGGGCAATTCCGAAAATTAAAAGCGTTCCGGAAATTTCCGGAACGCTTTTAATTTAAACTATTAATAATGTTAATTCAAATACTTCAGTATCTCCTCACCCATCGGCAGCGTTTTCGGACTGAAAGTAGCAATCAACTCTCCTTTCTCATTTATCAGAAACTTTCCAAAATTCCAGGTTACAGGATCAATAAAACCTTTTGCAACGGCTTGCTCTTTCAGATACTTATATAGTTCATGAGCATCATCGCCTTTTACAGAAATTTTATCTGCCATAGGAAAACTTACACCATAGTTCTGTTTGCAAAATTCCTGAATTTCATCATTTGTTCCAGGTTCTTGACCGCCAAAGTTATTAGCCGGGAAACCTATAATAACCAGTTTGCCTTTGTATTGCTTGTATAAACTTTCCAATCCTTGGTATTGTGGAGTTAAGCCGCATTTAGATGCAGTGTTAACTATCATTATTTTCTGTCCTTTGTATTTGGATAAATCAATTTTGTTGCCATCCAGTCCATCTACATTAAAATCATAAATGGAACCACCTGTTAATGTAGCGGCAATAAATAAAGAAATCATCAATGTTTTCATAACTGTCTTTTTTGTAAAGTGGATAACAAAGCTACGAACTTATTGTTCGGTGGGATTGACAGACTTGTTATTGTTTTTCAAAACAACCCAAATCGGGCAGGCCCACAGGTCTTGGCTTGCCATCTAAGTCTGTTGAAACACCGGCGTTTATTCCTTTATTGATGGCAGGAGAGGTGCTTTTCAATCTGAAGCTATAATAGTTTTTAGAACCATCAATACTGTCAAACAAAGGGGGTTGATTATTGATGATCTGATTGCTTGTAATATTTGCTGGTGGAGACTGTACTTTCCACAAGGTATAATCAAAGTTTACATTAAAAGTGCCGCTCCCATTTTTATTTACAACCACTTCATTATCTACCAGGCCGTTTTCACCCCAGAAGATACAATTACGGAACAAAGCAGTAAGACTGGCTGTACTGGAATTGTCAAAATTGGTTAATGTTAGTACCGGGTCCCTATGGTCTATATATCTGTTGCCAATAGTTACTACAGTGCAATGTGTAAACTGGTAATCTCCGCCTTTAACAAGAAATAAGTTTTTGCCACAATTACTTACTTGTGTATTTCTTGCCCTTATACTCGAGTTAATAGAAATGATTCCTGCATCGTAAGCATTATCAATTACACATTCGTTCAATACCAATTTTGGATTTGCATTTGGCGATGGATCAATTATGCCGATTCCCTGAAAAGCATTTTTGATAGTAGCATTTGTAAGCACATTATCTTTTGCACTGCTTCTGAAAAATATACCCGGCCAGCTTGCTGGAAAGTTTTTATACGGATGATCTAACCGGTCGCCTTGAAAATAAACTCTGTCAACAGTATCTTTTAAACCATTTACAATTAAAGAACCATCAACAACAATTGGTGCATCTGCATGTACATAAATACGACAGCCTTTATTAATAATAAGTGTTTGATTTGGATTAATCAGCAGCGAACCAAGAATAACATAGGGCAGATCGTTGTTCCAGGTTTCATTTGTCGCAATCACTTTGCCCCGAAAGAAATGTGCATTCTGTCCCCATGCTTCTAATTGCACCAATCTTCTTTTGCCATTATAATTTATTTCGATGCTGTCTCTTAAAATAAATGGAAGATTGGCAGCATTGGGATTTACATTTACCTGTGCAAAAACATAGAGACTGTCGTTTGCATTTATTTCAATGTTGGAAAACTGCTCACCGGGAATGCCATCCACATTCATTTTATAAACAGAAGAAGAGCCGCCCAATAACTTCAATGAAGAAATGCGAAGCTTCTGATCGTTGTCATTAAAAATGGTGAAGCTACGGTAAGTGGAACCTGTGGTTACAAATACAGTATCATACTTTAATGTGTCGGCAGAAATAACAACTCTTGCATCGGGAGAAGTGATAAAAGAATCTTTCCGGCAGGAATTCAATAACAACAACAAGGATATGGTAATAAGGCCGGTTTTTTTCATTGGTATCAAAAATAATGTAAGTATCCCATATCTTGACCCGATTTTCGAGTAAGACACAAAGGAACTTAACTTTTTGTTTATTTTCTTTGTTGGCTTAGTGCCTTTGTGGGAAAAGTTCTATCGGGAAGCAATACAAAGCGTAGCAATACTGATTTTTACATTTTCACCTTTTAATAACTCATTGCCGCAAGCTTCTAATGTGGCTCCTGTTGTTACTATATCATCTACCAATAGCACATGTTTGTTCTTTATTGAATCAGGATTATCCAGTACAAATTTCCCTTCCATATTTTTCCAACGTTCTTTTCTTCCCTTTTTGGTTTGTGTTTCTGTATGCTGCGGACGAATGATAGCATTGTCAATTACCGGAATGCCCATTGCTTCTGCCATGCCTCTGCACAATAAAGTAGCCTGATTATATCCTCTTCTTTTTTCTTTAATAGGAAATAGCGGCAATGGAATCAAGGCATCTG
>JBBSJN010000294.1:0-3389 GCA_038257235.1 Chitinophagales bacterium | reverse complement strand
GGCATTAACAGTAGCAAAAAAAAATGCTGCAGACGTAGGAATAGAAGTAAATTTTATTCAATTTGATTTTTTAGATCAGCTTTCGTGGAAACAATTACCGAAGTTTGATATCGTTGTCAGCAATCCACCCTATATTCCTGAAAAAGATAAGCGGACAATGCAGCCTAATATTCTGCAATATGAACCTGCAACTGCACTTTTCGTTCCAGATAATGACCCTTTACTATTTTATAAAGCAATAGCCTCATTTGGAAAAACGCATCTTAAGAAAAATGGAATCATTTTTATGGAAATCCATGAAAGTCTTGGGAAAGAAGTTACTGAGCTATTTCAATCGTCTGGCTATTCAACAGAAATAAAAAAAGATATGCAAGAAAAAGACCGGATGGTTAAGGCCGGTCTTTTATAAATTAATTGAAAAATAAAGTTTAGTCTATTCTTGCAACAACCTTTGCTGTATCTTTTTTAGCAATCCGCATAATACGGAACACTTCGCCATAATAAGCTGTAGTATCTGCATTAATCACAACCGTAGGCGTATCAACAAAAGCTTTGTATTTTTTTATTTCATTTCGAAGCATTGAATCAAAAACATTTGATTCAATTTTCGTAGTGCCGATATAGTATTGTTGATTTTTATCAATGGAAACCATAATATTCTGCTTTGCCTTTACATCCTTTGTTCCTCTTGGCAAGCCAACTTTTATTACATTCGGGTTTGCCAGTGTTGCCACAATCAAAAAGAACATCAACAAAATAAAAAGGATATCATTCAAAGAGTCTGTAAAAACCTCTGCTGTTTCTTCTCTATGTTTTTTTCTGAATTTCATTCTTTTAATTTATCGTGTAGGCTCTTGTAAAATGTCTATAAAGTCTGAAGATGCAGCTTCCATTTTATTGGCCGTTTTATCAATCTGTGTCATCAGATAACTATAACCCAGATAGGCCATCAAACCAATTACCAACCCTGTAATAGAAGTGATGAGTTTAGTATATATACCACCGGCAATAGTTCCTACTTCAAATTCATTGGAAGTTGTAATATTAGAAAACATCTGCATCAAACCCATCAGCGTACCTACAAACCCGAAGATCGGCGCCGCTTTGGAAACTACAGAAAGGACACCCATATTCTTTTCCATCTTATACATTTCCAGTGTACCAACATTGTCCATGCTTTTTTCAATAGCATCGATGGGCTTGCCAATACGCTGAATGCCTTTATCAATGATTCGGGCAACTGGATTATTGGTGTTCTTGGAAAAATTTCTTGCGGCTGTTACATTACCACTCATGATATTATCCCGGATGATATGCATAAAGTTGGGGTCAATCTTTGAAGCATTTTTAATACCGATACTTCTTTCTGCAAATACATAAACGGCTGCCAGCAGCATTAATCCAAGTGGGATCATGATCCAGCCACCGGTCATTAATAATTCGCCAAAACTTAAATATCCATCGCCGTTTGCATCGCCGGCTACTTTCTTTGTTACTTGTGCTACTGTGTCGACAATCTGTAAAAGGTCAATCATAATAATGGTTCTTTAGGTGTAAAAGTAGGTGTTGCCTATTAATTATCTTTTTTGTGTTTTCAACAGTTCTGAATAACCGCCTCTCCCCAGCCCTCTCCGAGAGAGAGGGAGTAATACTCCGGTAATTTATAAAACTGATAGATTTTTCAATTTCCCTTTTGTTTTGCATTGAACGAGAAAAATAGTGCCACGTTGTATTGGCTTATCAAGTTTTAGAGGAATTTAACAAGAATCAGAAATAAAAAAGTTCGGTAGATTTATTGAGTAATAACTTCATCAATAAATCTACCAAACCTTTGAAATGCTTTACCAGCAACAGTTCTATTATCCTTTTGTGCCTGCTTGTTTCACCATCAGTGCCTGAATTTGCTTCATGGTACCTTCCATTCCATCGGGGCTGCCATCAAGGAATATTACGTTGCCTTTACCGTATTCTGCAAAATTCTTTATCGCCTCTGTCCACATGCTGAATAAAATAACATTGGTATCAAGATTTGCCTGCTTCATTTGCTCAGCTGCTTCAGACATGCCAAATGCCACTTCTCTGCGGAATAAGGCAACACCCTGTCCACGAAGACGGGCAGCTTCTTTTTCTGCTTCGGCTGCAATTTTGGTAGCATTACCATCAGCTTCAGCAGATTTTGTTTTGGTAATCAATAAAGCCTGGCCTTCATTCTCTGCTGCTGCTTTCAGATTATTACTGGCAACAACCTTACTCATCGAATCAAGAATTACCTTATCAAATGTTATATCATTGATCTGCAGATCCTGCAAATGGTATCCCCACTCTTCTAATGAATGATCAACTTCTATTTTCACATATTCGACAATCTCACGACGAAGTCCTAATACTTCTGCTTGCTTTTTTGTTGCTACAAAAGAACGGATATTCCCTTCAATAGTTCTGATCAAAGCCTGCATCAGGTCTCTGTCAGCAATAAATTTAAAAGCTACTTTTTTTATCGTCTCTTCATTCTCATTCTGTACAGAATACAATAACATGCTTTTGAAATATACATTCGCCTGATCCTGTGTAACTGCCTGAAACTCTAATTCTACAGAGCGATTCTGAATTGATATTTTTTTAAATACTTTTTCGAGAATTGGCAATTTCATCCGCAAGCCGGGACGAACAACCCGCCTGTATTTGCCAAACATTGTAATAA
The DNA here is from genome assembly GCA_038257235.1 of Chitinophagales bacterium. Taxonomy (GTDB): domain Bacteria; phylum Bacteroidota; class Bacteroidia; order Chitinophagales; family Chitinophagaceae; genus JJ008. The sequence continues at coordinate 688 of JBBSJN010000294.1, read as the reverse complement.
CACCAATATATCCCTGATTGATGGTGAAGAATGAACTAAAGAAAATAATTATTAAAACAAGTATCATCCAATAATCGCCGAAAAAATTAGTTAGGTCCATGGTTTAATATTTAAAACGCAATGTACGATTTAAACTGATTAGCAGAATAAACTATGCAGGTTAGATTAATTTTTCTCTTCGCAAACCATAGTAAGATGTACCATTGTTTCCACGGCCATAGTCATGTCCTGCACACTAATAAATTCAAGCTTGGAATGAATGGCCTGTTCTCCGGCAAATAAGTTGGGACAAGGCAATCCCATAAATGATAAACGGCTGCCATCGGTACCACCACGGATACTTTCCATTTTCAGGGTAAGCCCTGCCCTTTTGATGGCTTCTTTTGCATAGTCAACTGCATGAGGATTTTTATCCAGCACTTCCTTCATATTTCGATACTGTTCCGTTATTTTAAATTCATAAGAAGCTTTTGGATGTGTTCGCAACCTTTCCTCAATCTGGGTTTGCAGATAATCTTCTTTTTTCTTTAAGCCCAGTGTATCAAAATCCCGGATGATGAATTCAATGGTACATTTTTCGGCAATACCTTCAATTCGCACCGGATGTATAAAACCTCTTTTTCCATCAGTGGTTTCAGGTGATAACCTGTCTTTTGGTAATGCCTGCAAAATTTCGCCAGCAATCTTC
>JBBSJN010000293.1:0-3398 GCA_038257235.1 Chitinophagales bacterium | reverse complement strand
TGTGCTGTCCATAATCAGGTTTTGTGATGCAAAAATAAGGGTTCGATGTAAAATATCAGTTGCTTTTACCCACAATTTCTGCAAAGGTCTTTTTCTTTTTAGCAAAATGTTGCCAGACCATATTTTTATTTAATAAACCGTTGAGTTTTGCTTTTTTATTTTTAGGAAAGAGACTCTTTTTTTGGTAAAGCAGGATCCATTTTAAATAAGCCATATGTGCTCTTAGAATAGCGATAAAGTAACCACCATCACCGGTAAGTAAGCCTTTCCATGCAGATAAAGCATCCAATAAAATTCTTACAGGGATGATCCATAATTTTTTTTGAAGTGGAAGGTTTTTGAATAACATGATCTGGTTATTCCTGAAATTGAGATATGTCTTTAATGAATTGCCTTTTGGTAAAGTACCTCCTCCCACATGATAAACAACAGCTGATGGGCAAGAATAAATGAAGTGCCCCGCCAGTTGAATTCTCCAGCATAAATCAATTTCTTCCTGGTGTGCAAAAAAGTATTCATCAAAACCTTTCATTGCATGAAATACAGATGAACGGATAAAAAGTGATGCTCCTGATGCCCAAAAAATGGGTTCTTGCAGATCATATTGACCTTTATCTTCTTCGCAAACATCAAACACTCTTCCCATAGCAAACGGGTAACCATATTTGTCGAGCCAGCCACCAGCCCCTCCGGCATATTCAAACATTTTTTTATCCTTATAAGAAAGTAGCTTTGGTTGACAGGCAGCGATAGCTGGATTGCTGTCTAAAAGATCGACCATAGGTTGCAACCAGTTATTCGTTACTTCCACATCGGAATTAAGAAGTACATAATATTCTGAATCGACCTGTTTCAATGCCTCATTATAACCTTTGGCAAAGCCGAAATTTTCGGTGAAAGTAACTAACCGAATGGCTGGGTAATTTGTTAGTAGAAATGCAATTGAATCGTCTGTGGATCCGTTATCAGCAACCACAATTTCAAAATTGCTATACTGTGTGGCCAAAACTGAGGGAAGGAATTGCTCCAGATATTTTCGTCCGTTCCAGTTTAATATTACAATGGCTACTTTAGACAATTGATTCAAGGTTGTTTGAAATATTTAATCAAAAATACGGGAAGACGGGTTATCCTTGTTAAATTCGAAACATGTTTAGGCAAATATTAAACTGGAGAACAGCTTTGGCAGTTATAGCGATATTTATCATCAGTGGTACTATATTTTATTCGCAATACCTGGCCAGAAAGATTGCTAAGGAAGAAAAGCAAAAGGTGGAGCAATGGATAGAAGCCGGTAAGTTTTTGTTTAGTTCAGCAGAGAATGCTGATGTAAACTTAGCAGCAATGATTATGCGGCAGAATACTTCCATTCCAATTATTGAGGCGAATGAAAAGGATAGCATTCTTCAATATATTAATCTCGACTCTGCAAAATCGGCTAATAATATTTCTTATGTGCAAGGGAAGTTGAAACAATTTAAGTCGCAGAACAATGCCATTGTCTGGGTTGATCCACTTGATTCTACAAGACGTAATCTTTATTATTACGGCAATTCAAAATTATTGAAAGAAGTCAGGTATTACCCAATTATACAATTGATAGTAGTTGCTTTGTTTATCATAATTACCCTGCTTTCTTTACGCAGTAGTTATCGTTCTGTTCAAAACCAGGTGTGGGCAGGTATGGCGAAGGAAACGGCACATCAATTAGGAACTCCTGTTTCCTCACTTGAAGGTTGGGTAGAAATGCTGAAGGATAAACCGGGCAATGAAAAGATTACCAAGGAACTGGAGAAAGATGTAAACAGACTACGGTTAGTTTCGGACAGGTTTGGAAAAATTGGCAGCACCCCGCAACTGGAAAACCTTGATCTGGTAAGTCAAATCAATAGCATGGTTGATTACATGCGGAAAAGAGCGACAGGTAAAATTATTTTCACCGTAGAAACAAATGGTAAACCAACGATAGCGGCGGCTATTTCTGCTCCATTATTTGATTGGGTTATCGAAAATCTTTTAAAGAATGCACTGGATTCAATGGAAGGCAAGGGAAACATTTCAGTTGATATGAATGATGATGATAATAAAGTAACTATTGATATTACGGATACAGGTAAAGGAATAAGTAGTCAGAATATATCAAGAGTATTCAAACCCGGCTTTACAACCAAAAAAAGAGGATGGGGTTTAGGATTAAGTCTTTCAAAAAGAATTATAGAGCAGTATCATAAAGGAGAGATTTATGTAAAGAATTCTGAACCGGGAAAAGGAACCACTTTCAGAATTGTTCTGAAAAAATAATCCGCTTACATTTGCAGTCCTTATTCCTGTAACTAAAAATCAGGAAGCCCGGGTGGCGAACCTGCCTGCCGGCAGGCAGGATTGGTAGACGAGTAAAAATGTATTATATATATGCCATAAGAAGTCTGGTTAGAAATTATTTATATGTTGGAATGACAAACGATTTAGAAAGAAGGATTAAAGAACATAATAATGGAGAAAATAGGTCAGCAAAAGCATATAAACCCTTTGAATTAATTTATAAGGAAACATTCAATTCAAGGTTAGAGGCAAGAAAAAGAGAGAAGTATTTTAAAAGTGGAGTTGGAAAGGAGTTCTTAAAATCATTGATGTAATTGCCCGGGTGGCGAAATTGGTAGACGCACCACCTTGAGGTGGTGGCGCCGGAAACGGTGTGCTGGTTCGAATCCAGTCTCGGGCACAAATTTTTAAGGCAACTCGATACGGGTTGCCTTTTTTATTTTTTGTTATTATTTCCAAGGTGAAGGAATGACCCCGGTTTTCTTTTCTTTGCCTCTCAGTACCAGAGAAAGTTCAAAAGTCTGGGCGCCTTTTGGAGCTTTTTTTAAGTCAGAAATTGTAGCATCGTAGGTAATACCAATCTGAACATTTTCATAAGTGAAGCCAATATATGGAACAATTGCATTATTTGACCAGTACCAAAGTCCGGCATTAACTATGATTTCTTTATCGAAGTTGGGAACATAATATCCTAATGCCCCACCAACTGAAAAATAGCTGGCACCTGACTGGTATTGATAAATTCCATTGGTGTTTAATATTATCTGATTGGTAAGTAATGTTTCATAATTTGAATGGATCACATATCTTGTTGCCAGAAATTGATTTTCATCACTCAGAAAGGTTTGTCTTGGTTTATTAAAATGAAATGCGGCAACACCTAATTCAAAAATACTTTTATATGTAATGTTGGAATATAATAATCCTGCACTGGTTGATAAATAAGGTTTCATACTTGCCAGAGCAGATTCTCCTGTTGGTAGATTCGTATCAAATCCATTTCCAACAAATTGTTCTTCGAAGTTTAATTTTGACTGATCTAATCTTTTATTTCCATAAATAATTCCAAGACCAAC
>JBBSJN010000292.1:0-3404 GCA_038257235.1 Chitinophagales bacterium | reverse complement strand
GCAAATATTTTTTTTAATAGATCCTGATTAATTGCAATGGCAATCTTGCTTCCAAAGTAACCGCCTACAACAAATCCAACAGCAATTAACCCAACAATTTTTAAATCAAGCGGCGTTCCCATTTTTTGGCACTGCTGATAATAATACAGCGAGGCAAGTATTACAACAGGCAATGTTAACACGGCTAACGATGTGCCCTGTGCCTGATGTTGAGTATAATTCATAAAGAAAATCAATGCCGGCACCATGATAATACCGCCACCAACACCAACCAGGCCACTCAATACACCTGCCGATAGACCTATTATAAGAGCTGTTAGAATTAATTGTGATGCCATAGTATGTTTTTGTGGTGTGTCCATTGCTTATTTAGAAAAAGTTTTTTTATAAAATGCAATAGCTTCATTAATGATACGATAAGCAATCAGTTGATCCTGAAAATTGTCTATCTCTACTTTTTTATTTTCCAGCACTTTGTATTGCTCAAAGAAGTTTCTCAATTCCAGTAAGAAATGATGTGGCAATTCTTCCATTCTGGTTATGTGGTTAACAGAAGGGTCTTTTGCTGCCACCGCAATTATTTTATCATCTACCTGTCCCTGGTCAATCATCTGCATATTGCCAATGATATTTGCTTCAACCAGGCAAAGTGATTGAATGGATTGAGAACATAAAACCAGAATATCCAACGGGTCATTATCCTGTCCCAATGTTTGCGGAATAAATCCATAATTAACGGGATAATGAAAAGATGAATAGACAACCCTGTCTAATTTTAATAAACCGGTTGTTTTGTCAACTTCATATTTTGCCCGGGAGCCTTGCGGAATTTCTATTATAGCATTGACAGTGGAAGGAGATTTTTCTCCATATGTAACACCATGCCAGGGGTGAGTAACAGTTTGCATAATCTATTTTTTATCTGCTCAATTTCATTCCTAAATAAGTTGCAGCCAGACCTACTAAAACACTTCCTGCAACATATAAAAAGAATAAAGCCATTTTTTGTTCTTTCAATAAACCAATTCCTTCCAACGTAAAAGCCGAAAAAGTTGTGAAGCCACCACAGAGACCGGTCATTAAAAATAATTTCCAGTTCTCATTTGTTTCAAACGATTTGAAACTGATGCCCCAGAATATGCCGATTAAAAAACAACCAATAATATTTACCGAAAATGTGCCCCAGGGAAAGTGAATGGGGTACACTTTATCGGCTATTCGCTGACTAAGGAAACGGAGCATACTTCCGATACCACCGCCCAAACCGACCAGTAAGATATTTTTTATCATGGAAGAGGATCTTTAGTTATTGGTTTGTTCATCAACGTATCGCTGTCATGTTCGTATAAATATTTAAAATCAACAAGCCATTGGTTATTGATACGCAGTATTCTCAATGTATCATGATCGTTCTTAAAAGAGTTGGAATAAATTAAGATAGCTGTGGAGTCATTAAGTTCTTTTTTCTCATGAATATTAATGGATGATGCCCTGTATCCGTCTTTTGTTGCCTGATCAGCTCTTGCAAAACTACGTTCTGCCACATCCATATAATTTGTATTTACGGAATCGGCCAGCATAAACATCCTGGCTTCTTTAAATTTTCCATCCAAAGCAGCACGGATAAAATTTCTTGCGGCATCAATATTACTTTCGGATGTTGTTGTATTTCTTTTGCCTTCATTCTCGCAAGAAACAATCAAAACGGTGATCAGCAAAAAAGGAGCTACAAGTTTTTTCATACGTTAATTTATAGCTGCAAATTACAAAAATTTAAAGGGAGTAAACGGCTAAAAATAAAAAAGCACTTCTGCAAGAAGTGCTTTTCTGTATTTTGGTCTGATTTTATTGGTCAGAGACTTTTTTTAATTTCTCCATTGCCTCCTTTACTTCTTTCATTTTTTCAGGGTCCATCATCTTCATCATACTATCCAGCTTCTCAAGACCCATTTTCAGGGAATCTGAATTCATTAACTTATATAAATTATTTATTGATGCCGTGTCAGATGGATTAAAATCATCATCATCTTCGTTTTCATTTTTTCTTTTCTCAGCTTCGTTCATTCCCATTTTCATTAATGTAGCCATACTAAAATCTACTTTCCACTTACCACCTTCTTTTTTCAATGGGAAAGCTATTGTTTCATTGCCTTTTTCGGGGTTTGTCACCGCTACTGTAGCATTATCACCATCTATTTTGGCTTCGCCAATCTGCATGTTTTTAAAATCTTCTGTGTTGTCTTTCTCTTTTACATCGCCCATTTTATCTTTCATCGATTCTCCCATATCCATTGCCTTTTTCATCATATCCATAGTACCCTTGCTTTCTTTGGTGGCTAATTTGGCAGCACCATCAAAATCCTTTTTTGCCATTAATTCAAAAAAGGCAGTTAATACAGTTTTAGGATCACCGCCGCTTACAGCATCTTTTCCTTTACATCCGGTTAAGAAACTGATGATTACTGCAGCAAGTGCAAAAGCACTTAATAATTTTTTCATTTTTGGTTGGTTTTAGGTTGTGTAAATGTAGGCGTATTTTACAAAATTTACTTTCTGAACTGTTGTCTTTTTATCAGATGGCTGTTTTCGTTAAGGAAAATATCATCTGTAGTAACTCCAAATGGGATAGTATCCAGCCGCACATACTTAGAAAGCGATCCGTTTGTAGATTGATTCAGCGACTTGAAAACGAACTCAGAGCAATACATTACATCATCGCTTAAGAAATTGAAATACATGTCAAACTTTAAGCCTGCATTAAAATAGTTTTTAACTATCGTATCTAATTTGCCTTTTTCTTTTGTCGAAAGATTGTATCGGTAAACACCGAATGCATCATTTTCTTTTGGATTACAAAAGCTATCCAGCAGTTCTCTCTTTAGTTTTTGATTTGGGTTATAAATTCCGCCAATGGCATGATAAACAAAAAAGCTGTCATTTTCTTTATACACTAACCCGCAGTGCGAAAAAGAAGTGTCTGTTCTGTTCATACTTCGGGCAGCCCTGCTTACTTCATCATTTCCGTTTCTGAAAATAACATCGCCACTTTTAAGGAATGGCTTTGCATTATCTATCAATTGATAATTAACTGCAAATATACTATCGGATATAGCGATACGTTGCTCCGAAGAATTCTCACGACAGGCACCGGCAAAAAAAAGCAGGAATAAAAAGAGTATGTTTTTTCTTTTCATTCCTGCAAAATAATTAAATCTTCATCATTGCTATGTAGCCGGCTTATCTTTCTTTGTAATTGCCGGAGTCTGGCGGTTTGCCAAATCCTGTTCTTCTTTTTCCTGCTCTTTGTTATATGCTTTGATGATGGCTTTCACCAGTCGGTGACGTACTACATCTTCCTCATCCAACTCGATATGGGCAATGCCCTCAATGTTTCTTAAAATACG
>JBBSJN010000291.1:0-3421 GCA_038257235.1 Chitinophagales bacterium | reverse complement strand
TATGATAATGTAACCACTTGTTGTGAATTGAATATGGAGGATTTGAAATAAAAAAGGAAGATATAATTCATCTTGTGAAACTTTGCGTTAAGGTGTTAAGGATGAAATTTATCTCGGTACTGAAATTGCGTTAGTGTAATTGAGATGATGTTGATGGAAATGGAGTAGAAGTTTTCTTTCCTTAAGCCAACATTTTAATAAGCATAGCTTTGTTGAGCGGCTTTTCTATAAAATCTATAACCAGAGGATTTGCTTTTGCCCGGTTTATGTCTTTTGGGTCAACAGAGGATGAGAGGATGTAAATATTGTATTGCTCTTTTATTAAGGAATCGAAAAGCTCAAAAGCTTCAAGGAACTCCCATCCTGATATTGTAGGCATATTGATGTCGAGAAAAAGCGTTGTTTTTCCATCGGGAGGATTATGACATGGTTCAGATTTTATAAATTTCAAGCCATCTTCAGGAATAGCAAAGTCGTTAACGTGTACTTTTTCAAATGATTTTTTCAGAATCATTTTTGTTACGAAATTGTTTAGTGGATCATCGTCAATGAGAAGGAACCGTTTTGTTATTTTTGTCATTTCCATTTCAAATTTAAATTTCAAATACAATTGTAAATTCAGCTCCTTTATTCAGTTCAGTTGCAATAGTTATTTTTCCACCAAGCGATTCTACATGGGTTTTCACCATAAACAGCCCCATGCCTTTTCCTTCAACATGTGAGTGGAAACGATTGTAAAGTCCGAAAATTTTATCCCCTTTGTTTTTCATATCAATTCCCAAACCATTGTCTTTAAATATGAGTATTATCTTTCCGTTTTCTTTTTTGCTTTTAATTTCAATGAGTGGCGGTTCATTTGGCTTACCGTATTTAATGCTGTTGCTTATGAGGTTATAGAAAATGCTATATAAATAAATTTTGAGTGAATTAATTTCGTCCACTTCTGAAAAGTCAGATATTATGCGAACGCGGTGTTTGTCAATAAGACTGCCTAAGCTTATCGCGATATCGTTAACGAGTTTAGAAAAGATTAGAATTTCCTTTTTCTCGTGGACCTGGTGTTTACTTTGCAAGATGGTGTTGATATCTTTGATGGTGTTATCGAGTCCTGTTACAGATGCTGAAAGTCCTTGCAACGATTCTTTTTTCTCCTGCGGTGTGAGTGTCTTATCCTGTAAAATTCCTGTGAAACCTATAATGTTGGCAGTGGGTGCACGAAGGTTGTGCGATACCATATAAGAAAACTGTTCGAGATCGCTATTGCGCTGCACAATATCAGAAATCATTTTAGCACGTTCGCTTTCTGCTTTCTTTTCTTTCGTCAAATCTCTTAATATACCGTGTATGTAAAGAGGATTGCGATGGGAGTCAAACTCAACCTTCCACTCGGAGGATGCGTATCCTATTTCACCATTTTTTCTAACAAAGCGAAACTGAAATGATGAATCTGTAAATATGGAGAGCGCGTTCTTTATAATGCCGTCAGCCACAGCCTTGTCATCGGGGTGTACAATTGTCAGGAAGGCTTCATCAGAGGGTATTACATCTTCATTTATTCCTAAAATCCTATAAAATTCAGCAGACCATCTTCGTTCATTGCTTAACATATCTACTTCCCAACTACCCACCTGGGCAATATGCTGCGCTAAATTTAACTTTGCTTCGTTTCTGATTACTTTATCTGCTTCTTTTTTACGCTCCGTAATATCCTGGCATGTACCAACTGCAACCATAGCTATACCTTTTTCATCTCGGGAAATTGTCCAATTTTCTTCTATGCATTTTTCAACTCCTTGCAAGGTAATAATCCGGTGTTCCAGGGAATTGGAACCGCATTTGTAGAGTGAATCTTTAAACGCTGTATCTACTTTTTCTCTATCTTCAGGATGAATAAAATCGAGGAAAGCTGAATGAGATGCTTCAAAATTTTCGGGATTGGATCCGAAAATGCGATGCGTTTCATTGGACCAATTTCCTTGAAAAGTCTGCAAATCTGTTTCCCAACTTCCCACTTTGGCAATTGATTGTGCTGTAACCAAACGTATTCGTTCTGTATCTAATTCTGACGCAAGTGTGCGATACTTCTGCTCACTTTCCAAAAGCATTTTATCAGCCATCAGTTTCTCAGTAATATCCGAGACCATCCATAACGATCCCTTGTATTTTTTGGCATCATCAAAAATTGGATTGGAGGATATTTGAGTCCAGATAAGCCTTCCATCTTTTGTTAAGAATGAAGCTTTATAGGCTTCACTTATACCTTGTTTTCGTTTTTTAAGTGCATCTATGGCAGTCTGTAAATTAGCTTCATCTTTAAAAAAGAAATTTGTTTTGCCAATCATTTCATCAAATGAATATCCAATGATCTCACACATCTTTTGATTAACAAAAGTGGTTTCACTGTTTTCATCTAACATCCATATACCCTCCTGCGCGGTTTCTACAATCTGACGGAACCTGAACTCGCTTTCCCTGATTTTTATCTCAGCATTTTTAAGTTTATCAATATCCTGAAAACTTCCGTGTATCCTTATACATTTTCCATTTAAAAATTCTCCTTCACCGATTGTACGCACCCATTTATGATTCCCTTTAAAGGTAATTATCTGCAGTTCTTCATCCCAGGACGTGCCATGTTCTTTGCAATCCTGTATTTTTTGACTAATTATTTCTTTGTGAGAACCTTTAAAATAACTTATTCCTTCACCTAATATTGGAACATAATCGTTATTCACTTCACGTATTTCCTTTGTAATGTCTGACCAAAAAACGGTTCCTTTAACGACATCAATTTCCCAGCTACCAACTGCTGCAAGCCTGTTAGTTTTTTCTAAAAGTTCTTCCAATTTCTTAATTTCAGTAATATCAGAGGAAATTCCAACTATACCGGATAATTTATTATTCTTATCATAAATAGGAGAATCCGTAACAAATGCAAGAAAGTCGGTTCCATCTTTGCGTTGCACTCTAAACTCACCGGACCATGCACGCCCATTTTTAAGATCATCCATGATCTCTAAAGCTTGTTCTCTGTTTGCACGAGAAGGCGTAAGCTGCAAAATATTTTTTCCTATCGCTTCTTCCGGTGTCCACCCATAAATATCTTCTGCTGCGCGGTTCCAATAATTTACAATGCCATTTATATCTGTTGCTATAGCCGCCTGCCCGATGGTGTTTAATAGATTGGCTTTGAACCTGTTTTTTTCTTCTGCCTTTTTCTTCTCTGTAATATCGAGATTTGTTCCTATCATTCGTAAAGCTTTCCCTCTATCATCGCGCATCACAATAGCATCTCCTTTAATATAGCGAATAGATTTATCTGGCCACAAAATTCTGAATTCAAAATCAAATTTAGTACCGCTGCTTAATGCTCTATGGATCTTTGCATTTTCTTCTTCAATATCATCAGGATGAACAGTGG
>JBBSJN010000290.1:0-3489 GCA_038257235.1 Chitinophagales bacterium | reverse complement strand
ACGTAGGTTGTTGCCGCCCATTTCAGGGCATCTTTTGCTTTAGGAAATTCCTGAGGGCTGGTAATATTTGTTCTTTCCAACCAGGCCAATGCTCTTTTACTGGCATCAAATTCAACCGGTAGGGTTACTAATGTAAACAGTACCGTTACACTCATTATAATAATACCAATAAGCAAAACCGTAGGATTTTGAGTGCTTGCTAATACGATTATACCTGCCAGTAAAATCCAGTTTACAAATTTAGAGCTCATTTGAACAGCAGGCACCAATTTGCTCCTGAACGTCAACGGACCATATGAAGTGGCATGTTGAACAGCATGGCCACATTCATGGGCAGCCACTGCAGCAGCAGAAATACTCCGACCGTTATAGACATCCGGGCTAAGGTTAACCGTTTTATTTGCGGGATTATAGTGATCTGAAAGAAAGCCATTTACAGATATCACTTTCACATCATAAATACCGTTTTCCTGGAGCATTTTTTCGGCTATTTCCCGGCCGGTTAAGCCGTTTGCAAGGGGTATTTTACTGTACTTGGTGAACTTGCTTTTGAGTATCGCCGAAACGATAAAACTGATGCCTAAAAACAGTATTGAAACCAGGAATATCTCATTTGACATTATCATAATAAATCATTTTATTTATCCCAGGTATAACAAATTTGTGACCATTTCGAAAACGGGAAATATTTCAGCCGATTTGTCACCCTTTGTGAAATAAAAAATATTTTGTCATGGATTTTTGGCCTCTCGTATGGATACTTATTTTTAATTTAAAGTTATGATTATCAGTGTTTTAATTCCTTTTTTTAAACCCCTGATAAGGTCCCTTTTTCATAACTGACACAGGTTTAAGTTATTCACAGCCGTCAAATTATATTTTGAAATCTGAAGCATAATTGTAACTTAGCAATAGAATTTAATGGGTTAGTAAGTAAGAGGGCCAATCGAAAGATTGGTCCTTTTTACGTTTAGAAAAACAAGGACTAAACTATCATTAAAAACTTATCGCATTTTTATCTTTTATGATAAAAATTCAATCATTCTTCTACTCTTTTTTTTAATCCTTGTTCAAACATTCATTAAATCAAAATCCAAACAATTAATTTTATCGCATGAGTAAAATAAAGACATCATTTTTTTGTCAGCAATGCGGTTATGAAAGTGTGAAATGGGTTGGTCAATGTCCTTCGTGCAGTCAATGGAATACTTTCGTTGAAGAACAATCACAAAAAGACAATTCTAAAAATAATAATACCTGGAAAGATTATAACGAAGAAAAAAGAGCCACCAAAACAATTGCTTTAAGCAAAATAAAAAGCAGTGAAGAAAAAAGAATGCCGACAGCCGATCCGGAATTAAACCGAGTATTAGGCGGCGGCATTGTTCCGGGTAGCTTGGTTTTAGTTGCCGGAGAACCTGGCATTGGCAAATCCACTTTGTTTTTACAAAATGGATTATGGCTAAAAGATATTATTGTTCTTTATGTCAGCGGGGAAGAAAGTGAACAGCAAATAAAAATGAGGGCGGAGAGAATGAAACAAGGTCCCACATCTGGAATAGGCGATAATTTTTATTTGCTAACAGAAACTTCAACTCAAACAATTTTTCAGGAAATAAAAAAGCTCAAGCCACAGTTAGTAATTGTTGACTCAATTCAAACATTACAAACTCCTTTCATAGATTCTTCTCCCGGAAGTGTGTCTCAAATTAGAGAATGTGCTGCCGAGTTTCAACGTTTTGCTAAAGAAACAAACACTCCGGTTTTTCTTATCGGACATATTACAAAAGATGGAAGCATTGCTGGTCCGAAAATTCTGGAACATATGGTGGATACTGTTTTGCAATTTGAAGGTGATCGTCATTATGCCTATCGTATTCTCCGCACATTGAAGAACCGCTTTGGAAGCACTGCCGAATTGGGTATTTATGAAATGACAAGTGAAGGAATGAGAGGCGTACTTAACCCTAGCGAAATATTAATCACACAAAAAGAAGAACAACTTAGCGGAATAGCTATTGCTGCAACGATTGAAGGCATGCGGCCTTTATTGATTGAAGTGCAGGCATTGGTTACACAATCTGTTTATGGCACTCCGCAACGAACAGTAACTGGTTTTGATTTACGTCGTTTGCAATTATTATTGGCGGTATTAGAAAAAAGAGGCGGCTTCCACTTTGGAGTAAAAGATGTCTTCTTAAATATCGCCGGAGGCATAAAAGTAGAAGATCCTTCTATTGATCTTGCTGTGCTATGTGCCTTACTTTCTTCGTATGAAGATGTGCCCATTCCTCAGCAAATATGTTTTGCGGGAGAAGTTGGATTGAGTGGTGAAATAAGAGCCGTTAACCGGATTGACCAGCGCATTGCCGAAGCTGAGAAACTTGGATTTGAGAAAATCATTGTATCTAAATACAACCTGCCTGCCGGTAGGCAAGGTCAGAAAGGACTAGACAAAAAGAAATTTAACCTGCCTGACCGGCAGGCAGGTATTGAAGTGGTGACTATGGGGAGAGTAGAAGAAGTTTACAAGCACTTATTTTAAATCTGTATGATTTCATTAAAAGAAATAAAGGAATCAGTACTTCATTTATTATTTCCGCATGTATGCACAGGCTGCGGTAATGATATCCTGGATAAAGAAAGCGTTTTGTGTATGCGTTGTATAGATGCCATGCCGGAAACCAATTTCGAATTACATCCTGATAACCCAGTTGAAAAAATGTATCGGGGAAGATTACAACTGACCAGTGGCACCGCACAATTCTATTTCACCAAAGAATCGTTGATGCAACATTTAATGCATCAGTTCAAATACAAGAACAACAGAGACCTCGGCCTGCAGCTCGGCAGAATAATGGGTGAGCAAATTAAAAAATCTGACCGCATCAATGCAGATGCCTTGATTCCATTGCCGCTATTTCCTATTAAAGAAAAAAGAAGAGGATATAATCAGGCTACTTTATTGTGCAGAGGCATGGCAGAAGCAATGAACATTCCTGTACTAGACAATGCTATCATTCGTCCGCAGCATACAGAAACACAAACCAAAAAGGGAAGAATAGAACGTTGGAAAAATATGGAAGGGAAATTTGTACTTAATAATCCTGATTCAATAAAGAACAAACATGTGCTATTGGTAGATGATATAGTAACAACAGGAGCCACATTAGAAGCTTGCGGCAATGAATTATTGAAAGGCGAAAATGTAAAACTCAGTATAGCTACGCTTTGTGTGGCTTCCCGATAAAAATTTGCCACAAAGGAACTAAGAGCACAAATTATTTATATTGGATGCTTAAGAGGTTTCCGTAATATCATTATTAGTTATGCAATACTTACATTATTTTTGATACCAATGAAAATCACCGGCCTTATTACCATATCCTTGTTGTTGTTATTGAATTCCTGCCGGAAAGATTCTTTTATCACTTCTCCCGATGCAAGAGTTGTTATTTCTGCCGACACATTAAAGTATGATACTGTATT
>JBBSJN010000289.1:0-3507 GCA_038257235.1 Chitinophagales bacterium | reverse complement strand
TTCCAGTAAGATTCAATTGCCTGTGCCAGCACATCCATTCCAGAAACTGCTGTTTGATAAGATGAAAGGGAATATGTCAATACCGGATCAAGAATTACTAATTGCGGCAACAACACTTTACTGACTAAAGACATTTTCTTATTGCCAATATATATTACAGCAAAATGAGTTGCTTCTGTACCTGAACCAGCCGTTGTGGGTGCAGCCGCAAAAAAAGGAATATGTTTTGATTCTTTCTCTAATTGATAAATCAGCGATTTAGCCAAATCGATTACACTTCCCCCACCAATAGCAAGTATAGCCTGGTATTTTTTTTTGGAAAACTCAGTGAAAGCTTCTTTCGTTTCATCTTCGTTTACGTTAACTCCACTTTTAATATAATGCTTATATTGTATTCCTTTCAGAAAGTCAGCAGCATCCTGCCATTGAAAATGCTTCCCTGTCATTAAAAATACTGTTTCATAGCCTGCTTCTATCAGAGAGGGAGCAGCCTCATAAATTGTATTCTTTCCTTGTAATAATTTTTGCATGAAAAATTATTGATCATTTTTAAGTGCCGACATGAAATTACTTTTCCAATCAGCCGGATTATCAGAAGGCCTTCCCAGATCTGGTCTGCTTTGCCGACTGGTTCTTATTTCTACAAATTGTGTTTCTGAAGTAATCAATCCGTTATTAAGCCATTCTTCCAATTCTGCTTCATTTGTAATACAAATTATTTTTTTGTAGCCGCTTGCTTTTGCTATGCCACAACAGTCAGCAAAAAAACCTTCTGTTGGTTGTCCACCCACCGATTCATGACTGCCATTATTAATTACAATATGAATATAATTTGCAGCGGCATGGTGTGCAATTACTGGTAAACAACCGAGGTGCATCAGTAAAGCTCCGTCGCCATCAAGCATAATTACTTTTTCCTCCGACTGTCCTTTCACCCCCAATGCAATATGATTGGCATGTCCCATTGCACCAACACTTAATAAATACTTTTTTATTTTATTATCAGCAGCAATATTTGCTTCGTAAAACTCCCGGCCCGATTTTCCCGTTGTGCACACAACAACTTCATTGCCGTTTAATTTTGCAATTATGCTGCTAATTACATCTTCCCTTACCAGTTTGTATTCATCCTCTTTAATTACTCCTTCATATTTCTCGAATATTCCATCAGGAACAATCAAAGCAACAGGTTGTTGCTCTGCCAATGCCAAAGCAATTGCTTTATCAATTGACTCAAATGAAAAACTCTCATCACCATCCATAAAATGATGAGGCACTTCCAATACATCCAGCAATGGAATAGTAATTCTTCCCATTTTTTGATGCTGCGGCTCATCTGTGGTTCCCGGCCTGCCTCTCCATCCTATAAGTAGTAACATCGGCACCGCATACATTTCTTTATCTGCCAATGATGTCAATGGGTTAATAATATTCCCCAAACCGGAATTCTGTAAATAAACCAACGGCAGCTTACCTGTTTTAAAATGATAACCCGATGCCAATGCCACGGCTAATCCTTCATTAGCAGTAATTATGTTCTTTTCAGCACTGCTATGATCCTGCACATACTTTAAAAAATCTTTAAGTAAAGAATCAGGCACACCGGTATAAAAATCAACACCCTGTTGCGACAAATAATTATATAACCTTTCAGGATGGATCATAATTGTCAGGTATCAATTTAAGTAAATCCTTAACTGTCATTAAATTTTCTTCTGCTTCCTTACTTCTGTCATTTTTCAAAATAGATGTAGCGGTGGAAAGCATCGCCGGATAAGCACTTCGCAGCAGGTGATTTGCATAAATAATAATATTGAAACCGGCTTCTTCTAATTCCTTTCTGAATATAATATTGTACGTTGAAGGAACTGCGACTAACGGTACTCTTTTCTCAAAATTTTTATATTGCTTTGCAAATTCTAGTATTTCGGCACCATCAGTTGATTTGCTATGAATCATAATTCCATCCACTCCGGCATTTATGTAAGCTGAGGCTCTTTGCAAAGCATCTTCCATTCCCGTTCCAAGTATTAAGCTTTCTATACGGGCAATGATCATGAAATCTTTGGTTACACAGCTTTTCTTACCTGCTTTTATCTTTTCACAAAAACCTGCAATTGTTTCCTGTTCCTGCGATGACTGTTCTTCAATCAGCGAATTTCTCTTCAACCCGGTTTTATCTTCAATAACGATTGCTGAAACACCTAACCTTTCCAGCGTTCTTACTGTAAAAACGAAATGCTCGGTTTTACCTCCTGTATCGCCATCAAAAATTATAGGCTTTGTAGTTACTTCCAATACATCATTCAAGGTTTGTAAACGGGCCGTAATATCAACCGCTTCAATATCAGGTTTGCCTTTTGCAACAGAATCTGTAAGGCTGCTCATCCACATAGCATCAAATTCCTGTACGATCCCTTTCTCATCAATAAATGAGGTATTCTCGGCAATCAATCCGCTTAAACCATTATGTGCCTCCAACACTCTCATTGATGGTTTCACCGCCAAAATTCTTTTTAGTCTTTTTAATCTGTACTCGGCCGTTGTTCCAGCTTCCTTTATTGTTTTCTGAATTGCAGAAGAGCTGATTCCTCCGGTATAAGGAACTTCAACCAGTTCTCCGTTCCATTGCTTTAAGGTATCGATAACTTTCTGCCGGGTTGATTGCTGCACTCCTGTTTTCCAATCATCACCATGTACAACATAGTGAGGCTTTAGCTTATTAAGATTGAGTGAATAATCCAGTGTAGTTTGTGCTATTACTTCGCTTACACCAGCTATATTCTCTATAACTATTTTCCGCTGCTCATAACTGAGATATGGGACTCTTTTATAACTGGCTATTGCTTCATCTGTAAGCAACCCGATTATGACACGGCCAAGTTTTTTGCCGGTATTTATAATATTCAAATGACCGGGATGAACCAGGTCAGCACTCATTCCGATATAAACGATTTTTTCCATAATGATTGAAAGCCGAAAATAAACTATTCCGGCTGCCGGATAAAAAACATTCGGGGGAAATTAAAACATAAAAAACAGTCTTCCTGCTTTAGTTTTGAGGGTAATACACAAAATGAAGTCAACCATTACTAAATATCCACTTTTTCTGGTTTTGCTACCAGTATTCTTTGTGTTGCATGGATTCAGACAGTACTTTCCAGAGATTCATTTATCAACGGCGGGATTTTTAATATTGAAATATATCCTTGCAACTATTATTCTGCTATTAATATGCTGGCCGATATATAAGGATCTTACAAAAACAAGTCTGGCTGTTTTTACGTTAGTAGCCACTAATCTTTTCTGGGGAAGCATGCTTGACTTTATAAAGACAAACTCCGGGATTCTATTTATCTCCCGTTATATTTTTATACTTCCATTTACATTTATCATTATTGCAGGAATCTTTATTTATCTGAAAAAAACGAAAGAGGCTTTAAAAAGAATTACACTTTACCTGAACTTACTCTTTTTGATACTACTATTAATTGACCTTAGCGGCAT
>JBBSJN010000288.1:0-3513 GCA_038257235.1 Chitinophagales bacterium | reverse complement strand
GTTGATGTAGAAACAAAGGTAATGGCACAGATTGATCAGCTAATGAATAAAGACAACCGTCCATATTTTAATGCAGCAATGTATTATATGGAAAATGGCAAAGATCTGAACACAGCACTTGCCTGGTTTGATAAAGCTGTAGAAGCTCAACCAACTGCTTTCTGGATTCATCATCAAAGAGCAAATTGTCTTGCTAAGTTGGGCAAGAAAGCAGATGCAAAGATGGCTGCAGAAAAATCAAAAGATTTAGCAGCTGCTGCTAAAAATGATGACTATGTGAAGTTGAATGAAAAATTACTGAAAGAATTGAAGTAATAAAAACCATGCCCCTAAACCTGCCTGTCGGCAGACAGGTCCCCTAAAGGGGACTTTATAGTCTTTATTAAAAAATAGTCTTGTTAGTTCAGGGCTATTTTTTTTGGTATTATTTTATTAAGAATAAGACTGAATATTATTACGCCAAATGCACCAATCGGATTTAACCAAAGGAATCCCATTTTGAAAATACCCACTTTGGTTAAAATAAAAACCGTCAGCACCAATATCTCTGCTAATACAGCTCCCCAAAAAACCACATGACCACTTTTAATATTCTTGAAAATAAATGCAACCAGGAAAACACCTAGTATTACACCATAGAATAATGAACCCAACACATTTACCGCTTCAATTAAACTGTTGCCAACATTGTACGTAAACATGGCAACGATAATGCAAAAGATGCCCCATGCCAATGTATATTTTTTCGAAAGCTTGTATTCCTGTTCGCCTGTTTCTTTTCTCTTTGTAAAACGTCTGTGAAAATCAATCATGGTACAAGATGCCAGTGAATTGATAGCAGCAGCAATACTTCCCCAGGATGCCAGGAATATAATGGCAATCAAGAGTCCAACTAGGCCAATGGGTAAATTATCCACTACAAAGCGAAGGAAAATATAATTCGTATCATTATTATCACCGCCAACTTCTTTTGAAGCAAGCCAGCCTTTCACCGATTTCCGCAAACTGTCTGATTGCTTTTGAAGTCCTTCCAAAATGCTCATGGAGGCAGCTTTTGCATCTTTATCATTTATGTCAGAAGCAGCAGAATAATCAACTACCGCTTTTTGTTTTAAGGCAGTTATGGTTTCATACTGTGCAGTGGCAATAGCCAATGAATCTTTATACACAGATGATTCCAGTTTTTTCAACTGTACATCATTAAAAAATATCGGCGCCTTGTTAAATTGATAAAACGAAAAAACCAAAACCCCGATCAATAAAATACCAAACTGCATGGGCACTTTTACAAAACCATTCATCAATAAACCCATGCGGGATTGTTTTAAAGATTTGGCAGTAAGGTAACGGCCCACTTGTGACTGATCTGTTCCAAAATAAGAAAGGGCAAGGAAGAAACCACCAATTAATCCACTGAACAGGTTATACTGATCGCTCCAGTTAAATTTTCCATTTTCAAAACCAGTGGTAATTACATTCAGCTTTCCCATTTTACCGCTTACTTCCAATGCATCAGTAAAGCTTACATTGTCCGGCAACATATTCACTACCATATAAGCTGCCAGAAACATACCTGTAAAAATGATGATCATTTGCAACTGCTGTGTGTAAGCCACTGCTTTTGCACCACCACTCATCGTATAAATGATGAGCAAGCCTCCCATTAATATATTGGTGTAATAAATATTCCAGCCAAACAAAGAAGAAAGAATTATTGATGGAGCAAATACACTGATTCCGGTTGATAAACCTCGTTGCAATAAAAAAAGAAATGACGTAAGTGTTCTTGTTTTGCTGTCAAATCTGTTTTCGAGGTATTCGTAAGCTGTATAAACTTTTAACCGGCTGAAAATGGGAACGAAAAAAATACAAATGACGATCATGGCCAATGGAAGACCAAAATAATATTGCACAAACCGCATTCCATCTGTGTAAGCTTGTCCCGGTGCAGACAGAAATGTAATGGCACTGGCTTGAGTGCCCATAATGCTTAACAATACCAATCCCCATGGAAGACTTCGGTTGGATAAAAAATAACCGTCGAGATTACGGGTAGTACGGCTTTTATATAATCCGTAGGAAATAATGCAGAGCAGTGTTCCGACCAATACTATCCAATCAACCTGGCTCATGCAAATCGTTTAGTAAACAAATAAAATAATACAATCAGTAAAACCAGAAAAATTATCAATGAAATATACCAGCCATTCCAATTCTTAAAAAATGGTGCTTTATTTCCATCAGCTTGCCGCATAATTTATTTTTTTGTAGTTCTAAGCCATCCTGTAAACACAATTAAAGCACCCAGAACGAGGCCAATTAATAATCCTACTCTTACTTTCTTAATTAAAATACCTATCACTAACCCTAATACGATTGCAAATATGAAAGCCGTCTCCCCTCTTTTTATATTTGGCTTTTTTTCCATTAAAATCCTTTTTTCTTATTTAATGCAATCAGATTTGCTAACAAACGATAAGCACCCGGAACACCGGCTGGTAATTCCCGGAAAAATACAATTCCCGTATAAGAAAAGAATCCTTTGCCATGTTTCGCAATGATCAGACTTCCTTCATCCGGTTTTTCACCCGGATCATTCATTGCAAAAATTGATTCAAATTTTTCTTTATCCCAGTTGGATGCATGATAAATACTCCTTTCCTGTATCCATCCCTTGAAATCATCCGATGTGATCTTATTGGGAAAGTTCAGCACGGGATGCTCTGGCTTTAAAAAACGAACAGCTGCATTCTCATCGGTAACCCTGGTTCTTGAAATAGTAAAATTATAAGGACCAATCTTTGAAGAAACATTACTGATAAAATTACTGGTGTTATACTGTACAATTAAATTGCCACCGTCTTCAACATATTTCATCAGCTTATTATAATACTTGCTCATCCAATCATTCGTATTATAGGTTCTTACCCCGGTGATGATTGCATCAAATTTATCTAATCCATTCTTCGCCATCTCTTTTTCAGTCAATAAACTCACTTCATAACCCCATTGCTCCAGCGCTTCAGCCACCTTATCGCCAGCACCTACTATGTAACCAATTTTTTTATTGTAAGTTTTTACATCAATCTGAATCAAATTACTTGAAGCTTCCTTAAAGTATATAATAAAAGGAATATGGTTATAAGAGATAGTATTCCTTTTTCCTGAAAAAACCGTCTCATTCCCTCTGTTGACATCCAGGGAAATCGTATCTTTTCGATTTAACCCTTTCTTTTGGGGCCTGAAAAATGGAGATGAATAGTTGCTGTTATTTTTCCATGTGCCATAACTAAAATTTCTTCGTTCTACAAACCAACCATCAGGATACTTAAATGAAACATTATATAGTACTGAATCATTCAAATTTGATTTAAAAAAGACTTGTGATTTCGCCACACTATCATTAATTGAAAAGTTATTATCGTTTACAAAATTAAATTCAACCGGAGGCAAGACAACCAACGGTTCATACAACTCGCCTCTTACCGGATCAGTAAATTTATATTTAACTGG
>JBBSJN010000287.1:0-3520 GCA_038257235.1 Chitinophagales bacterium | reverse complement strand
GATATGCAGGCTATTTATGATCTGGTGGGCAATCGAATCCGGGAGCTTTTCAATGCCCAAGCAGTCATGATTGTAAATTTTGATCATGACACTGCTACAGAACATTTCAAATATTTGATTGAAGATGGACAACAGTTTTATCTGGCACCAAGACCTTATGACAAATTAAGACAACACCTTATTATAGCAAAACAGAAAATTGTCATTAACTCCAATTATGAAGAAGCTTATACCCGGTTTGGACTGAAAATCCTTCCAGGTACAAAAATGACTAAATCTGGTGTTTTTGTACCGCTGATCACCGGGGATAAAGTAAATAGTTATATCAGCTTGCAAAATATGGAAGTTGAAAATGCTTTCAGCGAATCGGATGTTCGTTTATTGGAAACATTAGCCAATAGCATGAGTGTGGCCTTGGAAAATGCCCGCCTCTTCGATGAAACAACCCGCCTGCTCAAAGAAACTGAACAACGTACTGCTGAGCTGGCGGTGATCAATAGTATACAGGAAGGCTTAGCCCGGGAGTTGGATATGAATGCCATCTATGACTTGGTAGGTAATAAGATCAGAGAGGTTTTTGATGCACAAGGAGTAATCATCGCCACTTTTGAACATGAAACTGGAAAAGAAAAATTTAATTACCTTTTTGAGAAAGGTGAACGATTTAATCCAGAACCAAGACGATATGATAAGCTACGATATCAGCTTATCATGACCAAGCAAAAGATATTGATCAATAATAATATGGTCGAAGCTTTTAAAGAATTCGGTTTAAAAGTGGTGGAAGGAACAGGATCACCTAAGTCATTATTATTTGTTCCATTGATCGTAGGTAATAAAGTAACCAGTTATGTAAGTCTGCAACACACCGAAAAAGAAGATGCATTCAGCGAATCGGATGTACGCTTATTGGAAACATTAGCCAATAGCATGAGTGTGTCATTGGAGAATGCAAGACTCTTTGATGAAACCAACCGCTTACTGAAAGAAACTGAGCAACGTACGGCAGAATTATCTGTTATAAACAGTGTACAGGATGGCCTTGCCAGAGAAATGGATATGCAAGGTATCTATGATCTTGTCGGGGAAAAGATCCGTGAAATTTTTAACGCACAGGTTATTGATATTGTAACTTTTGATAAATTATCAAATCAGGTTGAAGACAGGTATTCTTTTGAAAAAGGGGACCGTTCATTATTACCTGCCAGGGATGTTAAAGGCTTCAGAAAACATGTGATAGAAACAGGTGAATTATTATTACATAATGAAAATGTAGAACAGGCTATAATAGATTTCGATAATGCGATCCTTATCGGCGATGTGCCTAAATCGCAAGTGTATGTTCCTTTAATAAGTGGGAAAGATGTAAATGGAATAATCAGTTTACAAAACCTGGATCATGAACATGCCTTTTCTGAATCGGATGTAAGGTTGATAAAAACGTTAGCTAATACGATGAGTATTGCTCTGGAAAGTGCCCGTCTGTTTGATGAAACAAAAAGATTATTGAAAGAAACGGAGCAACGTACTGCAGAATTAGCCGTAATTAATAGTGTGCAGGAAGGATTAGCAACAGAACTTGATATTGAATCCATTTATAATCTTGTAGGAGAAAGGATTCAAAATATTTTTGATGCCCAGGCAGTAATTATAGCCAATCTCGATCTGGAATCAAAAACAGAAGTTTTCAAGTTTGCCATGGAGAATGACGAAAAGTATAACCTCGAGCCACGGCCGTTTGATAAACTTCGAAAACACCTTGTGCAGACAAGACAAAAAGTTGTCATTAATAATTCAGGTGAAGCATTTGTCTGGTTTGGAAATAAGGTACTTCCAGGAACGAAACCAATGCAGTCCGGAGCTTTTGTTCCGCTAATCATAGGAAATAAAATAACCAGTTATATAAGTTTACAAAATGTAGATAAAGAAAATGCATTTAGTGATTCTGATATCCGACTTCTTGAAACATTAGCCAATAGCATGAGTGTGGCATTGGAAAATGCAAGGTTATTTGATGAAACGAATCGCCTGTTAAAAGAAACAGAGCAACGGACTTCTGAACTGGCTGTAATTAATAGTGTACAAGAAGGGCTGGTTAGAGAAATGGACATTAATGCCATTTACAATCTTGTGGGTGACCGTTTGTGTGAACTATTTCCTGATACACAAACGCTGGTGATCAGAACATTTGACCATAAAAACGAAAAAGAACATTTTCAGTATGCCATGGAAAAAGGCATTATGATGGACGTAGATGATGGGCCTTTTATCTGGGCTAATAAATTATTAATCAAAACAAAACAATCATTACTGATCAATGAAAACTATGTGGAGTTATCTATGAAGTATGGAGGTAAAGGTGTTACTGTTGGACAGCCACCAAAATCTGCTGTATTTGTACCCATGATCGTTGGTGAAGATGTTAAGGGTTCCATCAGCCTGCAAAATGTAGATAAAGAAAATGCATTTTCCGAATCTGATCTTCGTTTGTTGACAACACTAACGAATAGTATGAGTGTGGCATTGGAAAATGCAAGACTCTTTGATGAGACGGCACACTTACTGAAAGAAACAGAACAAAGAACTGCTGAATTGGCAGTAATCAATAGTGTTCAGGATGGACTTGCAAAAGAAATGGATATGCAAGGCATTTATGACCTGGTTGGTGACCGGGTTCAAAACTTATTTAATGCACAGGCTGTGATTATTTCTACATTTAATAATGAGTGTACTACTGAATTTTTTAACTACGTATTTGAAAACGGGGAAAAAGTTAAAATAGAATCAAGACCTGTCAGCAAGCTCCGGCAATTATTAATTGATACGAAGCATACAATATATATAGCTACAGAGGAACAAGCAAAAACCGAGTTTGGGATTTCAGCTATTGGGGAAACAAAAATGCCAAAATCATTATTGTTTGTACCGTTAATGACCGGTATCATTATAAGAGGTTATGTAAGTTTACAGAATATTGATATTGAAAATGCTTTCTCAGATTCAGATATCCGCTTATTAGAAACGTTGGCAAATAGCATGAGTGTTGCATTGGAAAATGCCCGGTTATTTGACGAAACGACTCGTTTGCTAAAAGAAACTGAACAACGAACAGCAGAGCTTGCTGTGATCAATAGTGTTCAGGATGGACTTGCAAAAGAAATGGATATGCAAGGCATTTATAATCTGGTTGGAGATAGGGTTCAGACTCTTTTCAAAGCGCAGATTGTCCTTATTTCCACGTTTGATCTTGAAAATAAAACAGAAAGGTTCAATTATTTTTTTGAAAACAACGAAAAAGTAAAGGCTGAAACCAGGCCTATCAAT
Organism: Chitinophagales bacterium; assembly: GCA_038257235.1. GTDB lineage: Bacteria > Bacteroidota > Bacteroidia > Chitinophagales > Chitinophagaceae > JJ008. The sequence continues at coordinate 196 of JBBSJN010000287.1, read as the reverse complement.
CATCTCAGACAATTATTGATTGATAAGAAATATACCATTCATATACCAACAGAAGATGAAGCAATAAAAGAATATGGTTTAGTGCCAATTGGGGAAACAAAAATGCCAAAATCATTATTGTTTGTACCGTTAATGACCGGTATCATTATAAGAGGTTATGTAAGTTTACAGAATATTGATATTGAAAATGCTTTCT
>JBBSJN010000286.1:0-3527 GCA_038257235.1 Chitinophagales bacterium | reverse complement strand
TTATTGAAGAACCACCGCCAAATACTTTATTTATACTGGTAACAGAAAATGAAGCAAAGGTTTTGCAAACTATTGTAAGCCGTTGCCAGTTAGTAAAAATTCCATCGCTGGAAACAAGTGATATTGAAGAAGCGCTGATAAGCCGCAATAAAACTGAGCCTACCACAGCTAAGCAAGTGGCATCACTTAGTGATGGAAATTATCATGAAGCCTTACAACTGGTGCAACATGCAGAAGAAGACTGGCAGAGTTTACTTCGCGACTGGCTGAATGCAATATTAAAGACCGGACCAATTGCCCAAACCAAATGGGTGGAAGAGATAAGCCGCCTTGGGCGGGAAAAGCAAAAACAGTTTCTCCGTTACTTTAATCATTTATTGGAAGAAGCTATTCATCTCCGGATAGCCTCCCTAAATCCCCCACAAGGAGGGACTTTGGAAAAGTATGCAAATTCAAACAGTCTTTACAATATCTCAGATTCTGAGAGGGATTTTGCTGAAAAGCTCAATAAAATAACCGGAATAGAGCAGCAACAGGCCATTATTGAAGAAATAGACCGTGCCAGCTACTATATAGAACGCAATGCCCATGGCAAAATGCTATTTCATGCATTGACCATCAAGCTATACCATATTATTCAGGATAAGATTGTATTTTTGGTGGAATGAGGTGGGTGAGTGATGAAAGGTGAATAGTGAATGGGAAAACCCAACAATGCCGAATTTCTAAATGTTTTCTACGACTCTAACATATATAATTGCTTATCAGAAGCATATCGTTTTGCCCAATAGCGGACAGAACGTACAAGAGTGAGTCTTTTTAATTCTTCCACCGGAAGAATTAAAAATCCCAACCTTATCAGGTTGCAACAGAAGTCAAATAGTAATTCTACAGTTGGGCTAATCATCTTCCTCAATTATTAATTTCTAATTATTAACCTGTCTGCCGATAGGCAGGTTCTAAATTAATAGCATGAGTTGTACAAGTTGCAGTACCAGCAGTAATGGTAAACCGGGTGGATGTAAGAGCAATGGCGGGTGTAGTACCGGCGGATGTAACCGCATGAATACACATGACTGGCTGCGAAATCTGCCAATGAGTGATTTTGCCAGTGCCTGCAAAGTGATTGAGGTAACTTTCAACCAGGGAACCAGAAAAGATTTCTTCCGCAATCCTGCATTACATAATTATGAAAAAGGTGATCTGATTTCGGTAGAAGGCATCAGCGGTTTTGATGTAGGCGAAGTGTCGCTTACTGGTGAGATTGTAAGATTGCAGATGAAGAAGCGGAATGTAAAAGAAGATAACCCGGAGATGAAAAAAATACTCCGCCATGCTACCGACCGTGATATCGACATCTGGAAACAGAACAAAGCAAGAGAACCGGAAGCAGTCATTCGCAGCAGAGCAATAGCCCGGCAATTGAAACTGGATATGAAAATAAGCCAGGTAGAAATGCAGGCCGACGGACGCAAAGCAACTTTCTTTTATATAGCTGATGGCAGAGTTGACTTCCGGGAACTCATTAAAGTTTATGCATCAGAATTTAAAGTAAAGGTAGAGATGCGCCAGATAGGTGCTCGGCAAGAAGCAGGTAAAGTAGGCGGCATTGGTAGTTGTGGCAGAGAACTTTGTTGCAGCACATGGTTGACTGATTTTAAATCGGTAAACACTGCAGCGGCCCGTTATCAGAATCTTTCTATCAATCAAACAAAACTGAGCGGACAGTGTGGCCGACTAAAATGTTGTTTGAATTATGAACTCGATACTTACTTAGATGCATTGCAACATTTTCCTGACAATTGCGATGTGATACAGGTAACCAAGAGCAATGCCTTCCTTGTTAAAAAAGATATTTTCAAAAACCTGATGTGGTACACATTGCCTGACAGCAACAAGCAGTATCCATTAACTATTGAAAGAGTTATTAAAATAAAAGAACTGAACCAGCAAGGTATAAGACCTGATGATCTGGAACCGGTAGAAGTAGTTTCTTCTAAAATGGTAGAAAAAGAACCGGAGTTTGTAGAACTGGTAGGACAAATAAGTTTAAAGAGTTTAGATAAAGCAGCCGATAAAAAACGTCAGCAAGACCGTAATCAAAATCAACAAAGAGGCCAGCGACCACAACAGCGGCAGCAAGGTGGTGGTCAACAACAGCAGGACGATAACAAACAACAGAGTGGCGGTCAGCAACGTCAGCAAGGTGGTGGCCAGCAGCAACGCCCCAATAGAAACAGGCCACGACCCAACCTGCCTGACCGGCAGGCAGGCAATCCAAACAGAAACAGAGGCGGCCAGCAAGGGGGCAATCAGCAGCAGCCAGATAATCCTGACCAGGGAAAAGATATCTAATGAGATTTAGAACAGAGTTGATTTACTTTTCCATGCATTTGATACAATTATAGTACACATCAACTATACTTATAACAGCATTGCATACTTGTGTAGAATATCGTAGAGATGACAAAGGATTGACACAAGAACAACTTGCAGATAAATGCGGAACAAATAAAGCCTATATTTCAAGAGTTGAAAACAATATTAAAGACGTTCGCATTTCAACTTTGCAAAAAATTGTGGAACTTGGCTTTGGCGGGCAATTACAATTATCAATTAAGCTATAGGACTATTGAGCGGCAGTAAATCATTGTGTTACGAAAACTCTATACTAAGTATAATACATTTTATAGACTCTTAAAATTGAATGCCACTTTCAATCCACCCTCATCACAAAAGCACCACCCGTAATTACATCATGCCAGGGAATTTTTAAAGAATTCGGTTTCATTATATATATCAGGATGAACGAAAGAATAAGCATGAACAATTGTCAATAGTATGATTATTTTAATTTAGATGGGTGCTTATAAGAATTCCAAAACCGTAATAATTCTATTTGATTTTTTGTAGGTTTTACTCTTTATATAAGCGACACTCTTTTATGTAAAACTGTATGTCTTAGATTTTGTTGGCGGTTATTTCTTGAAGAGCCAATATTGGGTTGTTCTGATAAGAGTATAAGTTTTTTTTCTACGGTTTTTACAAAATCGACCATTACTTTTTCTGGCCAGGTGGCTTCCAGGTATTGCATATTGGCCAGATAAGTTTCTAAGGCCTTAAGTGTCCATACTATTTTGTAAACCACTTTGGATACTTTTTCTTTACTTCTTCATGGGTTAATACTTCGCCATTATCTGCCTCCTTCATGGCAATTTCAACATCGGATTTTACTTCATCAGGCAATGCATCCCACCAATCTGCCTCCGCATCCACTTCCAGCATGGCATGAACCATTTTTACTACTTTTTCATCAGCAGTATCTATGTATTTTTTTACATCTTTTCGCATTTGTTTAACTGCGTTCATAATTGTAACCCTTTCTACAAATTTACTCTTTTATTTTCCGAGTTCCCAATTTTAACAACCCTAATCCACCCTCATCACAAAAGCACCACCCGTACTCACATCATGCCAGGGAATTTTTAAAGAGTCACAATCCTTTTTCCAGTATTGGGTTTTCCATG
>JBBSJN010000285.1:0-3551 GCA_038257235.1 Chitinophagales bacterium | reverse complement strand
TTTTCCTGTTTTTGCAAGAGCAAGTTTTGGAACCAGGGGTGCAAACATTCCTGCTATGTTAAGAGCCATCGTTGCCTGTGGTTGGTTTGGCATTCAAACATGGATTGGTGGATTTGCCATTTTTCAGATGATGAAACTCTGGATTCCATCACTAGCAACGATGCCACAAATATTTCCTGCTTCCTTCGGATTAGAAACCGGTCCCGCCATTTGTTTTATTATTTTCTGGCTCTTCAATATGCTTGTCGTTTATTTTGGAATTGAAAGCATCAAAAAATTATTAGTATTCAAAGCATTCTTCTTGCCCTTTGCTGCATTAGCATTATTATTCTGGGCCATCAATGCCGGCAATGGATTAGGACCAATACTTTCACAACCAGCTAAATTAACCGGCCCAGCATTCTGGGCATACTTCTTCCCAGCACTTACAGGTATGGTTGGTTTTTGGGCAACACTTTCCTTAAACATTCCTGATTTTACCCGTTATGCAAAAAGCCAAAAGGCACAAATCAACGGACAAATAATCGGCCTCCCTCCTTCCATGACGTTGTTTGCATTTATTGGCGTAGTTGTTACTTCAGCAACATTTATCATCTATGGCGAAACCATTTGGGATCCGGTAGTGCTTGCAGGAAAATTTGAAAATAAAATATTAGTCAGCTTTGCTATGATAGCAGTTGCCTTGTCAACATTAGCAACCAACATTGCCGCCAATATTGTAAGCCCGGCTAATGATTTTGCCAACATTTCTCCAACAAAAATAAATTTCAGAACTGGAGGATATATAACAGGTATCATTGGTATTTTAATTTTCCCCTGGAAATTAATTGCAGACCCTAATGGATATATATTCACCTGGCTCATTGCTTATTCAAGTTTGCTCGGGCCTGTTGGTGGCATCATGATTGCTGATTATTATTTCATACGAAAACAACAATTGAATGTAACGGAACTATACCAGCATAAAGGGCAGTATGGTTTTAAAAATGGATTCAATACCGCAGCCATCATTGCTTTGCTGCTTGGCATCATTCCCAACATTCCGGGATTTTTATTACAGATAAAAGTTGTTTCGTCCACTGCATTTCCTGACTGGATATCCGACCTCTATCATTATGCATGGTTTGTTGGGTTTTTTGTTAGCGGTTTTGTATATTGGGTATCCATGAAAAGAAAAAATTAGAATTATGTACCAAGCTGCAGTACTACTATCATCGTTCCTTGCGTCGCACTCTTGTACTGCAGTAACACAGATGAGCTGGCCTCCCCTGAACTTCGTTCGTAACCTTCGTTCTACTTGGTTACCTCCGAAAGAGGGGCTTTAGAGTCCTAAAGCATTAAACACTTTATTACTTCATAAATAAAAAGTATTAAATGTCCGAACAAAATAAAGAAAACACTAATCTATCGGAGTCCAAGAACCCTCCCCGTCCGAACGGCTTGGCCGGGCGGGCTTCGGAGGGCAGGGAGGCTTCTCTCCCCCCCCTTGCGGGGGTTGGGGGGCTTCTTATAAAAAACGGAAGAATAATAACAGCAGACGCCGACCAGCTTGCTGATATTTATATTGAAGGCGAAACAATAAAAATGATTGGCAAAAACCTCAATGTAAAAGCAGATAAAGAAATTGATGCTGCCGGCAAATTGGTTTTTCCCGGTGGCATTGATCCGCATGTACATCTAGAAATGCCATTCATGGGAGCCTTCTCTTCTGATAATTATGAAACAGGCACAAGAGCAGCTTTATTTGGCGGTACTACCATGGTCATTGATTTTATTCTGCAGAAGCAAGGTAATAGTTTACGTTCTGCATTAGAAGAATGGAAAAGTAGAAGCGACAACAATTGTGTGGGTGATTATAGTTTCCATATGGCGGTCACCGATTTTAATGAGAATACAAAAAAAGAAATTCAGGAAATGATTGAAGTGGAAGGCATCACTTCCTTCAAAACCTTTATGGCATATAAAGGTGTGTTTATGATTGACGACCGCCAGATGGTCGGATTGATGAACGAAGTAAAGAAACATGGCGGCCTTATAAATGTACATGCCACCAATGGCGATATGATTGATTTCCTGATTGACAAACATAAAGCAGAAGGAAAGCTTTCGCCGCTGTATCATTACTTATCACAACCGGAAGTAACAGAAGCAGAAGCCAGCGGACGATTTGCAGATATGGCAAACTATACCGGTTGTCCAGGTTATATCGTTCATCTTACCTGCGAAGGCGCATTGAATGCCGTAAGAAATGCAACCAGAAGAAACCAAAATATTTTTGTAGAGACTTGCATTCAATATTTAATACTTGATGCTTCATTATATGAAAAAGAAGACGGAGCCAAATGGGTAATGAGTCCTCCGTTACGAGAAAAGAAAGACCAGGCTACTTTATGGGCAGGTATCAATCAGGGTTTGGTCAATGTTGTTGCGACCGACCATTGTCCTTTTAACTGGGAAAAGAAATTGCTGGGCAAAGATGATTTCTCAAAAATTCCAAACGGTCATCCGGCTATTGAAAACAGAATGGAATTATTATACAGCGAAGGTGTACACAAAGGAAAAATTACGTTGAATAAATATGTGGAAGTGGCTTGCACCAATCCGGCAAAAATCTTCGGTATGTTTCCCCGCAAAGGAACAATTGCAGTAGGCAGCGATGCAGACATCGTCATCTTCGACCCGAATGAAAAACATACACTATCCGCCAAAACACATCATATGAATGTTGATTACAGCGGATACGAAGGTTGGGAACTAACTGGAAAAGTAAAAACAGTTCTATTAAGAGGGAAAGTAGCCATTGAAAACAATCATTGCAATATTGAAAAAGGATATGGTAAATTTATAAAGAGAAATAAAGTGGATGGAAAAATTTAATAGCCACAAAGACACTAAGTCACGAAGTTCTTCTTTGTGTCATTGTGCCTTGGTGGCAAAACAAAAAAATAGCTTATGCCAAGAATCATTAAATCAGGATTAATCCAGTTAAGTCTTCCAAAAACAGAAGGCGAAGGAACCATTGAAGAAATTAAAGAAGCAATGGTGCAAAAACACATTCCCTTTATTGAAGAAGCAGGGAAAAAGGGTGTGCAGATACTTTGCTTCCAGGAGATTTTCAATACACCTTACTTCTGCCCCGGCCAGGATAAAGCCTGGTACGAAAGTGCAGAAACTGTTCCCGGCCCAACTGTTGAACGGATGCAAGAGTATGCCAAGAAGTATAATATGGTCATCATCGTTCCGGTGTATGAAAAAGAACAAGCTGGAGTGTTATACAATACTGCTGCTGTTATTGACGCTGACGGAACGTATCTTGGTAAGTACAGAAAAAATCATATACCGCATACATCCGGTTTCTGGGAAAAATTTTTCTTTAAACCCGGTAACTTAGGTTACCCTGTTTTTCAAACCAAGTATGCAAAAGTTGGTGTCTACATCTGTTACGATCGTCACTTTCCTGATGGTGCAAGATGCCTTGGATTGAATGGTGCGGAGATCGTTTACAATCCTTCTGCAACAGTAGCAGGTCTTTCACAATATTTATGGAAGCT
>JBBSJN010000284.1:0-3567 GCA_038257235.1 Chitinophagales bacterium | reverse complement strand
GAGTATTAACAGCAGGTGCAGCTGTACACATATTGCCTAATCCCGATCCTCCAGATGTTAAATCATTTAATGTGAAAGTTGGTTGTCCGGTGATAAACGCTTCATACTGATCATTTGGATTAGGATAAGCATTATCATCCATTCCATAGATATCAGATTTGGGTCCGCCTATTGCTCCTTGCGGAGACATTACAGTAGTTGGCACCATCCGTATGGGAGATGATGTTGTAAGATTAAAAGGAGCAGCCTGTAAATCTGAAAATGGAATAAAAAAATCTCTGAAAAAATCCGGATCACCATTATCGAAACTTGCAGCTATAGATACTTGTGAATAATCCTGCCAACTGGCATATGACTTAACCAGCGTTGGAGAACTGGTACCATCTACATTATAAATTGCTAAACGAAAATTTGTTTCTAAAACAATTTCGATTTCGAATCCGGGGTTTCCATTGGTTCCGGTAGTGGCAGCCTGGTAATTCGGATCGGCATTCGGACCGGTGGCTCCAAATTTTCCATCCGTATCCAATAATATACTATATCCTTTTGAACCAGACATTACTGATCCCATTCTTAAACGAAACAACAAATTGGAACCAGTAAAAAAAGTATAAAACCCAACATAATTGCCATCCGGCACAAAGTCTGAAAACATATGGCTGGGGCCTCTTCTTAAATCGCCAAAAGGCTCAATAGAATATGATTTTACCAACTTATAAGGAATCTCCGAATTAGCTACATCATTCAAGCCAAACCCTGCTGTAGTAGCAGAAGTGTATCCATCACTGTTGGGATCCAAAACTAATCTGCCACCAACTGATGTTGCCTGTTGATTTATAAATCCTGTAGATTGTGAAAAAGATTGTGCTGAATTTAATAGCAAAAAAAATGCAAGGATAACCTTTACATTTAAACGTAAAGTTGGATTCATTTGAATTGGATTTAGTGTAAATGCCTACACAACGGGCTATAAGCTAAGTAATAACGATTAATCAGTAAAAATAGTATAACCATTTTTTGTTTTTCAATAAAAGTTGAGAATAGCTACAAATTACATTTACAATTAAGTAGAAACCTTTATTTAATAGTAGTTATGCATAATAAATAAAAGGCTTAAATAAAAGAAAGGCGACCAATTGAATTGATCGCCTTTAAAAAATATAAATAATAAATTAAGCTTTATACTGAGGAATCAATCCATTCGCCAGTTCAACCATTTTCTTCAATCCATCCTCAGGTAAATTACCTTTCTTAAATTCAGCCAATACATCTGGTAATTTGTTGTCCATCTCCATCAGGAAGTGTACTTCAAATTCCTTTACTCTCTTCACCGGCACATCTTTTATCAAACCATTTGTTCCCAAATAGATAATAGCCACTTGCTTTTCCACTGCCATTGGTGAATACTGTAACTGCTTTAATATTTCCACGTTACGGGCACCTTTATCAATTACATTCTTAGTAGCAGCATCCAGATCACCACCAAACTTGGAGAAAGCTTCCAGCTCACGGTACAGCGCCTGGTCAAGCTTTAATGTACCAGCCACTTTTTTCATTGATTTGATCTGTGCATTACCACCCACTCGGCTTACAGATATACCTACGTTGATGGCTGGACGAATACCCGATAAGAACAAGTTCGTCTCCAGGAATATCTGTCCGTCTGTAATAGAAATTACGTTTGTCGGAATATAAGCAGATACGTCACCTGCCTGTGTTTCAATAATTGGTAACGCTGTTAAAGAACCACCACCTTTTACCAAATGCTTAATGCTATCGGGTACATCATTCATATTCTTTGCTACATTATCATCACCGATAACTTTTGCAGCTCTTTCCAGTAAACGACTATGCAGATAGAATACATCACCAGGATATGCTTCACGACCCGGAGGACGACGTAATAACAATGAAACTTCACGGTAGGCTACCGCCTGTTTTGAAAGATCATCATAAATAATCAATGCAGGACGACCAGTATCACGGAAAAATTCTCCTATAGCCGCTCCTGCAAACGGTGCATAGAACTGTAACGGAGCAGGATCAGAAGCAGAGGCCGCAACGATCGTTGTGTACTGCATAGCACCTGCATCCTGTAAAGTCTGCATTACACCGGCAATGGTAGATGCTTTCTGACCAATCGCCACATATATGCAATAAACAGTTTTGCCTGCCTCAAAAAATTCTTTCTGGTTGATAATGGTATCAACACAAATTGCGGTTTTACCAGTTTGGCGGTCGCCAATTACCAACTCTCTTTGTCCACGACCTATCGGGATCATCGCATCAATCGCTTTGATACCGGTTTGCAATGGCTCTTTTACTGGCTCACGGAAAATTACACCCGGAGCTTTTCTTTCCAGTGGCATTTCATACAGCTCACCCGTAATAGGACCTTTACCATCAATTGGGTGGCCCAATGTATTTACAACTCTTCCAACCATTCCTTCTCCTACATTAATAGAAGCGATCTGGCCGGTACGTTTCACTCTTGCACCTTCTTTGATGTTTCCGCTTTCACCCATCAATACCACACCCACATTATCTTCTTCAAGGTTCAATGCGATTGCTTTTACGCCGTTTTCAAACTCTACCAGTTCGCCATAGCGAACATTCCCCAATCCATACACCCGGGCAATACCATCACCCACCTGCAATACAGAACCTACTTCTTCAAGGTCTGCTGCAGCATTGAAGTTGCTCAACTGCTGGCGCAGTATCGCTGATATTTCATCTGGTTTAATCTCTGCCATATTTCAGTTTTTGCCCCCATCCCCTAAAGGGGGGTTTGGAAATTTTCCCTGCCCGACCTCATTACATTTTTTTTGCGGTCAGGCGGGCTTTTATATGAAAGTCTCCAGGGTTAGAGACCTTTATCATTTGTAGTATTAAGTCAAATACATTCTCCAGTTATGAAGATGAATTTAATTATTGTAAAGAACTGCTGCACCTAAGTTTCCCTTTTAGCCCCGATATGATCGGGGAAGAAAGGACAAGGGCTTCTTATCTCACATTATAAACAAAGTCGTTATTCTCAAATTGCTTTGCAATTTCTTTCAAATCGTATGCAACACTTGCATCTACCAGTTTATCGCCAATCTGTAATACAAAACCTCCAATCAAATCAGCATCTACTTTTTCTTCCAGTTCAATTTTTTCAAAGCCGGCAGATTTCTTTACCTGGTTTACAATCGCTTCTTTCATTGCATCCGTAACAGGCGTTGCAGTTGTAAGTTTTACAGTGTGAATGTTCTTTTCAATCTTATAAGCATCAATAAAAGCTGAGCTAATCTCAGGCAAATTACTTTCCCTGCCTTTTGTTGTCAGTAATTTCATAAAGGCAGTGGTCAATTCATTCAATTTACCCGCAGTTACAGCGTCAATGATTTTTTTCTTTACATCGGCAGTAATGATTGGGCTACGTAAAAGATTTACAAAGTCACGGTTGCTTTTGCAAACTGCTTTTATCCATTGCATATCTGCATACACCTGTTCTAACTGTCCTTTTTCAACAGCAAGATCAAGTAATGCTTTGGCGTATCGTGTTGCTAAACGTGGGTTTGGCAT
>JBBSJN010000283.1:0-3571 GCA_038257235.1 Chitinophagales bacterium | reverse complement strand
CGGATGTACAAAACGATGAACAGGTAAATGTTTTTTTGTTGGTTGCAGGTATTGACCAATCGTTACCACATCGCAGCCATTTGCATGAAGATCTTTCAATGTTTGTATCACTTCTTCTTTTTCTTCGCCCAGACCAAGCATAATGCCGCTCTTGGTTCGCATACCGCCATCCTTCAAGGTTCTTATCACTTCCATACTGCGCCAGTACTTGGCCTGTATCCGTACCTGCTTTGTTAAACGTTCCGATGTTTCAATATTATGACTCACCACATCTGGTGCTGCATCAATCACTCTTTGTATATCTTCCTTCTTTCCTTTAAAATCGGGGATCAGGGTTTCTAATGTTGTATCGGGATTCAATGCCTTTACAGCTTTAATAGTATTGTTCCAGATAATGGAGCCACCGTCTTTCAGTTCATCCCTGTCAACTGAAGTAATAACAGCATGTTTTACTTTCATCAGGTGAATAGCTTCTGCCACTCGTTGCGGTTCGTCCCAATCCAATTCTTCTGGTCTCCCAGTTGCCACAGCACAAAAGCCACAGCTTCGTGTACAGGTGTTTCCCAATATCATAAATGTAGCTGTGCCTGCTCCCCAGCATTCACCCATGTTAGGGCAATTACCGCTTTCGCAAATTGTATGCAATTTATGTGTATCAACAAGGCCACGAACATGCTTATAACTTTCTCCGATGGGAAGTTTGACCCTAAGCCAGTCTGGCTTTTTCATCTGCCTATCCGGCAGACAGGCTCTTGTATTATCAACCGCTGCAGAAGCTACAGGAAGTTCAATCATAGGGCAAAAATACGTTCATTACTTACGCCGTCCAAACAGGATGGCGATGTAACCCTGGAAGAATAAATTTTTGTCTTTCTGGTTTGCCAGTATCTGAATTTTAGAGCCATAGAATTCGGCACTAACACCAATTTCAATACCTGAAACCGTTTCATTGAAACGGCCATAATCAAACCGTAATGCCGTTTTTACAAAAGCGCCGGGTTTTACTTTTAATTCACTCCATCCCTTACCAAAACCACCCCCGCCAATTATAGTCGGGCCTAAAAACAAAGCACTGTCTGCCTGCGAATATTTAATTGTTTTTGTTTGATTATCCGACGGGTCAATAACTTCAACATAATAGGGTTTTAGCAAACCCAAGGCGAGACCTCCATTATAAACTAATGAGAGTGCTACACCATTTTTATTACCTTTCTGGCCAAGCATATGTTGCTGACCAAATCCAAGTGTGGCCTGGTAGAAATTATTGATCTTGCCATAAAAGAAGGGATTGCTGAATATATTACCATCAAGGGTAAGCTTTTCCTGTTTCTGGTGTTTGATCTCAGTTATATCAAGCCGGTAGATATTAGTCTTTCGGGTAGTTTTCATTAGCCCTAATTCATAGAACCCTCCATAACCATTTGTTCTTCCCTGAAAACCAAAAATGCTTTGTTTCCGGTAAACTAATACGCCTTCTTCGTCTTGCTTAATTAATGTATTTATTTTTTGCCGATGGGCTTCTTTCTTATCATCTTTCGAAGATTTCTTGCTTGTGGAGTCTTGTGCAGTTGCTGCAAAAACAAATGATACAAAGATTAAACAAATACTTAGTTTCTTCACGGAGTATATTTTTTTTAGCTAAGAGTTTAAATGAGAAAAAGAGTTAAAGAGAGTACATTATTGATTCTCGTTTTTCCTTTTCTGGTTTTACTAATTAAGAAATTAAAAAAGAAAAGGAAACCAGCAAAAACTCTTTTTCTCCTTCACTCCTTTTAACTCTTAGTTAATAACGTAAATTTAGGGCAAAATATTGATAATGACTTCTACTGTAATTTATAATGGCGACCTGCGAACCACCTGTACCCACCTGCAAAGCGGTTCTTCTTTTGAAACGGATGCCCCGGTTGATAACAATGGAAAAGGCGAAAGGTTCTCGCCTACTGACCTGATGGCAACCAGTCTTGCCACCTGTATGATAACGGTGATGGGTATTAAAGCCAGAACCATGGGCTTTGACCTGAACGATGTAAAGATTGATGTGTTGAAAATTATGAAAGCCGATCCAAGAAGAATTGGTGGAATACATTTAACATTTCATATACCAGATTCTTTGAAAGATATTGAGGATAAAACAAAAACCATCTTGAAGAATACCGGTAATACCTGCCCGGTGCAGTTTAGCATTCATCCGGATATTGAAGTGAAAGTGGATTGGGGAAGTTGGAGTTAAAAGCATTTTTTTACTTAGATAAAATCATACAAATGATTCCAAAGGCAAAAAAAAGTGCTGTTATCATAACATTATTTTTTTCACAATTTGCATACTCGCAAAAAAGCACTATCTCTTTTGGTTTAAATATTACCAATTATAGGGACTGGGAATACAAACCCTTAAATTTTTTTAACCCGGAAATTAAATACACAAAAAGCTTTAAAAAAAATACTGCTGTTGGTCTTGGAATTAATTCATTTTATGGTGAGGCCAATCCTAAAGATTTTCAGAATCCGGGTGATGTCTTACAACGCTTAATATTCACCACAGATATTACTTTTAAAAAATTAATGAATAATTTCTCTGTGAATATTGGCCCTTCATTTAGATATAGAAATGAAAAAATAAAAGCATCTTGTACAAGTTGCCCTTAATGGGAAATTATAATTGAACGCCAAAAAGGGCATATTGATTTTGGAGTTATTACAGGAGTCAATTATAGGTTCTTTTCAAAAGCAAAATCCTTTTTTGAGTTTAGCCTTGCTTACAGATTATATAATAAAGGAGTAAACCCAGCCTCATTTGGCTTTTTTTATAACAGACATTTATAAATTTGTTCCACCCTTCAATATCGCATTCCCTATCCCACATTCCAAACATCTTTTCTTATTGCAGTATTCATTCTTTAATTCAATTAATCCCTGTGAGTCAAAAGCAGTTTTATTTTCAACTCCTAATTGCTGAAACCCTTTAGTAATATTGTTTTTCTCCGCAGAAGTTTGCTCCAGCCATTTCAAGGCTTTCTCTTTATATTTATTTTCATCATGATAATTGCCATAGGCAAATAAAACCGGGCAAACGGTGTTGATGACAATGTTATCAATCATGGCAGCACCCAGCTTCTTTTTTCTGTAAGCAGATTCTTCATCAAACTTGTAATGATAATGCCAGTAATCGTTGGCCGTTACATCCAGCCATGCTTTAACATCTTTAACTGAGTCTGCGTCTTTAATTTTAGAAAATAAGTGAGCCGAGTTCTGAACCAGCATCGCCAGTTGTGCCAAACGGATCGTAGGAAAATTTCCCGGACGCATCCGAAGAAAAAAAACGGAGGCATTGATTGGTTTGAGGCTGTATTTATTTTTATAGAACTTATATTCTTTCTGTAGCATCGCCGGATAATCATCTGTAAATTTTGCATCCAGTAATCCGGATTGTCCCAGCAATAATGCTTCTAACTGGTGAATCTGTGTTTTATGTTTCGCCAGGATATTAATGGAAACTGTTCTGGCTATGGATTCAAATGCATCAGCGTTTACTTTGATTCCGAAATTCCTTGCCAGCAGCCACCAGAATGTT
>JBBSJN010000282.1:0-3593 GCA_038257235.1 Chitinophagales bacterium | reverse complement strand
TATACAAAGCTGGAGAAAACAGAAAAAAGAAAATAGAAAAACAGTCAATATTTTTAATAACGAATTAGTATAAAACCTGTCAACGCTATTCAGGGATTTACATAAAAGCATCTATTATTTCCATTTTACAGCAATGGATGTAACCTGTAACCCCCTGTATCAAACAGGCAAACATGAAAGTATCTTTGATTTGGATTTATGCAATCATTTACTTTACACATATTTTTTACTAATGATCACAGGAAATAATTTAATTGGATATAGCCATTCAGCAAAAGGCAACAAAAGTTTTTGCCGTCTGCTTCATATAAATGGTCAAACAACTACAAATTCATTCTATGAAGCATCAATAGATGAAGTAAATGAGGCCGTTACAAAAGCCAGTACAGCTTTTCATAGATACCGGCTTTTATCCGGAAATCAAAAAGCAGACTTTCTTCAAAAAATAGCTGAGGCAATTGATGCTTCGAAGGATGAATTGATCTCCATCGCTATGCAGGAAACAAATCTGCCTGAAGCAAGATTAAAAGGCGAAGTGCAGCGTACCATTAACCAGGCAAAATTATTTGCACAATTACTAAAAGAAGGATCGTGGGTAACTGCAATTATTGATACGGCTGTGCCAGACCGTACCCCATTGCCGAAGCCGGATATTCGTCAATGGCAGATAGCCATCGGTGTTGTGGGTGTGTTTGGCGCTTCTAATTTTCCATTTGCTTTTTCTGTGGCGGGAGGCGATACAATTTCTGCCCTAGCTGCGGGATGTCCGGTTGTTTATAAAGCGCATCCTGGTCATCCGGCAACTTCCGAAAAAGTAGGTGTGTTAATAAACCAGGCAGCAAAAGAAAGTGGTCTGCCTGACGGTGTTTTTTCTTTACTTCAGGGAGAAGGTCATGAAACAGGCGTGGCATTGGTACAACATTCATTAATAAAAGCCATCGCCTTTACCGGTTCTCTTGCCGGGGGTAAGGCATTATTTGATATTGCTGCAAAAAGAAAAGAGCCCATTCCGGTTTATGCAGAAATGGGTAGTGTAAACCCTGTATTTATTCTGCCGGACATGCTGGCAAGCAAGGCCATTGAACTTGCTGATAAACTGGCGCCATCAAACTTATTGGCTGCAGGACAATTTTGTACCAACCCGGGAATAATTGTACAACAGCAATCAAAAGATTCAGAAACGTTTGTATCAAAATTTGGCGAACATATTAAGAATGCGTGTGGAGAATGTATGCTCACAGGCAATATTTATAATGGATACAACCAGGGTATAGAAAAATTATCTTCCAATAAAGATGTTGCATTAATGGCTACCGGGCAACATAGCAAAATGGAAAATGCTGCAACACCTCATATGTTTAAAACCAGTGCTCAATCTTTTCTTGAGCAACACGATTTAATGGAAGAAGTCTTCGGGCCTTCTTCTTTGCATGTAATGGCGCAAAGCAAAAATGAAATAATGGCCGTTGCCGAAAATTTATCCGGGCAATTAACGGTTAGTGTTTGGGCTACAGAAAAAGACCTTGAAGAATTTGGAGATTTAATAAAGATACTTGAGCTGAAGGCGGGGCGTATTATTTACAACACAGTACCAACCGGGGTAGAAGTAACACAGGCTATGGTGCATGGCGGACCTTACCCTGCAACCACTGATAGCAAAACAACATCTGTAGGTACAAATGCCATCTATCGTTTTACAAGGGCTGTATGTTACCAGGGATCACCACAGAAGTTTTTGCCCGATGAATTAAAGAACGAAAATCCATTAGGTATCTGGAGAATGGTAAATGGAGAACATACAAAAGATGTCATCGGCAAATGAATACAAAAATAGATGCGCATCAGCATTTCTGGATTTACGAGGCAGAAAAGCATGATTGGATTGATGATTCTATGAAGGCCATTCGTAGAAATTTTTCACCGGCTATGCTGCTGGATGTTTTAAAACAAAATGACTTTGACGGTTGTGTTTCTGTGCAGGTAGATCAAACAGAAGAAGAAACAAACAACCTTTTACATTTGGCAGATAAAAATTCTTTTATTAAAGGGGTAGTGGGTTGGATTGATCTGCAGGCTCCTGATATTAAAGAGCGCCTCCATTATTTTAGCCAGTTTCAATATTTAAAAGGATATCGTCATATAGTGCAGGCTGAAAAAGATCCGGCTTTTTTAGAACGACCCCTTTTTCTTAACGGCATAAAGCATTTACATGAGTTTGATCTTACCTATGATATCCTCATATATCCACATCAATTAAAAATGGCTACCAGGTTTGCTGCTTCTTTTCCTTATCAACGATTTATATTAGATCACATAGCAAAGCCGTACATTAAAAAAGGTTTGATACACGAATGGAAGAAAGACCTGAAACAAATAGCAGCATTAGAAAATGTCTGGTGTAAAATATCGGGGTTAGTAACCGAAGCTGACTGGTATAATTATACTGCAGAAGATTTATTTCCATATATTGAAACAGCCATTGAAGCTTTTGGAATTAATCGTGTAGTATATGGATCGGATTGGCCGGTATGCCTTGTAGCCGCTGATTATGAAAAAGTAGTAAGTATAATGCAGCAGGTATTTGAACCGTTTTCTGAAGAAGATAAAGCAAAATTTTTTGGTCTGAATGCAATTCAATTTTATAAACTAAATAATTAAAGAATGAATCTTCTTTTGAAAGAAAAAATCTTTATTGTTACCGGTGGCGCAAAAGGAATTGGGGAAGCCATCAGCCGTGTATTAGCAGGTGAATGCCTGCTCGCCTTTACTTATTTTTCTTGGGGTAGGGTGTACTAACACTACAGAAAATGGTGGATTATCTGCAACTGCCATGGATAGTATAAAGTTGAAAGGAACTCATGCTTATGATGATTGGGATGTAATAATAAAATAAAAATTATGCAAATATTCAAGACTTCGAAAGGCGCTGTTCTACAGTTAAATAACCAATCTTTTCTGATCAAAGAAGAATGGGATGTATTGATTAATCAGGCTAATCTTTATGACCATTTACATTCATTGACGAAAAAAGAGGTTCTTCTTCATGCAGAAGAGGCTGAAGATTATATCAGCAACTATTTATTGCCGCCTATTGGTAGCCAGGAAGTATGGGCTGCCGGTGTTACTTACCTGAGAAGCCGTGATGCCCGCATGGATGAATCAAAAGATTCGGGTGCTGCTGATTGTTACCAAAGGGTGTATGATGCAGAAAGACCTGAATTGTTTTTTAAAGCTTTAGCCCACCGTGTGGTTGGTCATGGCGGGGAAGTGTATATACGTAAGGATTCTGAATGGAACGTACCCGAACCTGAGTTAGCCTTATACATAAACTCCGGGGGTACAATACAGGGTTATACTATTGGTAATGATATGAGCTCAAGAAGCATTGAAGGAGAAAACCCTTTGTACCTGCCCCAGGCAAAAGTTTATGAAAAAAGTGCAGCATTGGGGCCTTGCCTGTATGTACCCCAGAAGCCAATTCCCCTTGAATCTGAAATTAAACTGGTTATTACCCGCGATGGGATTACCATGTATGAAGCCAGCACACCTATCAACAGGATGAAGCGGTCGTTAACTGAGCTTGCAACATATTT
>JBBSJN010000281.1:0-3602 GCA_038257235.1 Chitinophagales bacterium | reverse complement strand
TTAACCATTACAGCTAATGGCCCTGTATATAACACATTGCGGTCTTTATCCTTCAGCACACTGGCGTTGTTCTCTCTGTCTTTAACCTGTACTATCGGACCATCTTCAATAAATAAGCCGGCCATCTGAACCACATCGTATAAAGAACCGCCTCCATTATTTCTAAGATCGATTACAATACCATCTACATTTTCCGCTTTTAATTTAGTTACCTCATTTGCTACATCCGTAAAGCTTCTGTTACCATTTGGCCTGTCAAAATCTGCATAGAACTCAGGAAGGAAAATATAACCAATCTTGGAAGTTTCATTTTTTACGATGGCACTGCGGGCAAAAGTTTCGTCCTGCACAATTTCATCTCTGATGATAGAAACTACTTTCAGTGTTCCATCCTGCTTACGCAACGTAAGATTTACTTCAGTTCCTTTTTTACCACGAATAAGTTTTACTGCATCGGTAACTACAAATCCAGTCAATTCAACAGGATCTTCTTTTCCCTGCGCTACTTTTACAATTACATCACCAGCTTGAATTTCGCCTGATTTCCAGGCAGGGCTTCCCGTTAATACACTTGCCACTTTAATATTGCCTTCATCATATTGCAATGAAGCACCAATTCCATAAAAACGGCCACTCATCTCTTCATCAAAATATCTTTTATCTACTGGTGGAAAGAATTCTGAATGCGGATCAAATGTTGTAGTAATTGCATTTACAAACATGTTGAACTTGTCATCATCCGTAAACTTTAAGCGGTAGCGGTCAAAAGTCCTGTCCATTATTTTCTGAACTTTTTCCCTGGCTTCTTTTTCCAGTTCAGTATCTGATTTTACAACAAATCCTTCTTTGCCTTTATTCTTATCCCTTGTTTCTACTAAATCAACATAACGTTCAAGGGTCATAAATTTTAATTTCTTCCTCCAACGGTCTTTTCTTTCTTCAGCGGTTACAGCATAATCCAGCTTATCCGCATCCAGCAGTACAGACTCATCAATAGAAAAAATAAATGGCTTTGTAAGAAATTCATTGCTGATTATTGCAACTTCTTCCATTCTGATGTTGAATGATTTTCCGGCAGCCAGGAAAAATTCTACCGGTGCTCCTTTAATCTCATCATCAATAGTTGTTTCAAATTTTTTCAATGCAGCAATATCGCTTCGAAGAAAAATATTCTTCTCGGCATTGATATCTGTAATAAATTTTTTGAAAATTTTCTTTGAAAAATCGTCATTAATGTCCTGCGGACTATAATGAGCTTGTTTAAGCATTTCTCCAACTAATTTCAGGATTTGCTCATACTTTGTAGGGGGATTCGAAGAGGTTCTTGTACCAGTTCCCATTGTTTTAAAAGCCAGGAACGATGCAGCTACAATCATCAGAATCACAAACGGAAGTCTTTTCATATTCATAAGGTATTTTAATGTCTCAGACATAAACCAAAAATAACGCAAAAAGCTTGTTTTTCTTGTCTTTACAGGGTTTTAACAACTGTTTTTGAAGAACGGCAGAAAACCGTTCGCAAAATCAGAAGCTTTATACATTAAAATAGTTTGCCATAAGGGTTCTTTTATTTTTACTGAAAACTCATTTTACCTATTTTTGCAATCCGAAATTTCCGGCTTCGAAAAATAGTGGCGGATAGATGGTGGTTATAGCTCAGTTGGTTAGAGCATCAGATTGTGATTCTGAGGGTCGCCGGTTCGAGCCCGGTTAGCCACCCCAAAAACCCCGTTTCAAACGAGACGGGGTTTATTTTTTTAGATTAAAGATTAAAAATGAGCTATTGGTTCTTGTTATTTCCTATTATTTCTGCATTTATCGGTTGGATTACCAATTGGGTAGCCATCAAAATGCTTTTTCATCCAAGAACGCCGAAAAGAATACTGGGCATTACTTTCCAGGGCATATTTCCAAAAAGACAACAAAAGTTTGCTGAGAAACTGGGTAAACTGGTTAGCGAAGAGTTTCTTTCTTTCGATGATATAGAAGCGAAAATCAGCAACCCGGAAAATCTAAAACAGATTATGCCAATAATAGAAACACATGTGGATGATTTTCTAAGAAACAAACTTAAAGATGAGATGCCCGTTATCAGTATGTTTATTGGCGACAAAACGATAGACAACCTGAAGACCATATTCATGAAGGAGATTGAGACATTGCTACCAATAGTAATGAAACAATATGCCGCTAATTTAAAAAATGAACTTGACCTTGAACAGATTGTAATCACTAAAGTAGCAGCCTTTTCATCAGATAAGCTGGAAGAAGTGCTTTACCAGATCATGTCAAAAGAGTTTCGCTTTATTGAAATAATCGGAGCCGTAATAGGTTTTCTTATTGGTTCATTACAGGTAGTTTTTACTTATTTTATCAACAGAGGTTGATAAACCAAACATTTACCACTTATAATTGTCATATTCAGTTCATCAAGTTATCTAAGGGTAGTCAGCAAGTTCTGGCACCTTTGCCCGTCTAAATATCAAATCAAAAAAATGAAAGTTACCTTAATCCTTATTGCTTCATTATTAATAAGTTATACTTCGAGAGCTCAATACCCGGGTGGTGGACGTCCCGGCGGAGGTGGTCAGCAGATGACCGGCACGATGTACGGAAAAATAATAGAAGGTATTTCTTCCAAACCCATCGCCTATGCTTCTGTACAGCTTTTAACTAATAAGTTTGATACTGTTACAAAGAAAATGGTGCAAAATGTTGTTATTGGTGGTATGCTAACAGCGAATAATGGCGAGTTCAGATTGGAAAATGTCCCAGTTTTCGGGCAGCTAAAATTAAGAGTTTCAATTGTTGGCTTTAAACCTTATGAACAACCTATTTCATTTGATATAAAAAAACCTGAGCCAGGTAATGCCCCAGATATGAGTGCAATAATGAATGCTCTGGACAAAGATCTTGGTAATATCAGCATAGATATTGAAGAGAAAATGTTGTCAAATGTTACTGTTACATCCGGAACTGGGGGATTACAATTAGGAATTGACAGGAAAGTATTTAATGTTGACAAGAATATTGTTTCTGCAGGCGGAACTGCTGTTGATATAATGAGAAATGTACCTTCTCTTAATGTAGATATAGATGGCAACGTTTCTTTAAGAAATAACAGCCCCCAGATATTTGTTGATGGCAGGCCGACTACAATGGAACTTGACCAGATTCCTTCCGATGCAATTGAAAGTATTGAGATTATAACTAACCCTTCTGCCAAGTTTGATGCATCTGGCGGAACAGCTGGCATTTTAAATATTATCTTAAAGAAGAACAGAAAGATCGGATATAATGGCGGTATCAGAACAAATCTAGATAGCCGTGGTAGAATAGGATTTGGTGGTGACATTAATGTAAGACAAAATAAAATAAATGGTTTTGTAAGCCTGAACTATAATCAAAGAAAGTCAAAAAGTTATGGCACAACAGAACGTCTGACATTTGGTAGTACACCCAATTTTTTCCTGAATCAAACCGATACATCCAATTTTAATGGAAGCTTTTTATTCGGTCGTGCAGGATTTGATTATTTTATTAATAACCGTTCTACCCTGTCAGTTAGTACAAATATTGCATCAGGAAAGTTTGATCCTTAC
>JBBSJN010000280.1:0-3615 GCA_038257235.1 Chitinophagales bacterium | reverse complement strand
GGCTGCTTTAAGAGTGCCGGTGTAGCCGGCTGTGTAGCAGGTCATGTTTACAAGCGTGCCAGTAGGGTGGCCATGTGCCTGCGCCTGAAAGCTGCCCACAAACTGCAAGGTTTCCACACGCAGGTCAATGCTCAGCTCTTCTTTAATTTCCCGGCACAAAGCAGCAGCATCTGTTTCACCGGCTTCTCTTTTACCACCAGGAATATAGTATTTGCCTTTACCATAACTTTTGGTAGAGAGGATTTGCTTGTTTTGTAGGGCTATCCAGGCAAGTTTATCAATCATTGTGGGGTATATATGGTGAAGGGTTGAATAATATTTGAAGACTGTTTGCTGCATTAATCACCGCAACGTACATGGCCACACAAGGGCTTTGCAAAGAGGCGTTGCGGGGAAAAAGATATTGAAGCATTTACAAAATTTTTGAGCTACCTCGTATCAGCAGCAATAAAAGGCACGCCTGTGGCGGGAATTTAATGGATCTCTTTTCCTGACTTTTCGAGCTGTGACGCCTTCATAGAACATATTTATTGGTTAGCATCTAATTCGTCAAAAGTACTCAAAACCCGGGTTAGACAAATAGTGGTTCCCGGTTAATTTTTACTGAAGACAATTCCCGCTACCAATTCACAGATCATTAAAATATCCTATAGACGGATTATCAATTGATCCAATCAACATTGCCCTATCAAGTAACATATTTGATTCTTCGCAACATGTTTCAGGAAGCAAAGCACAGTTATGACAAGCTGCAAGATTGCATGAATTCGGTCCCTGTCCCCGGCTGTCAATACAGATAGGGTCGCTTGAACACCACCTTGCATTCTCAATTGCATTATACACAATTGTTTCAAGATTTCCTGGCCTCCCTTGTCTTACAAGTCCACCTAATGAACCTTCTGAGTCTCCCGATGCAGTATAAATTAAAACGCCTTTCATTACATCGTTAGGAAATTCAAGATTGCAATAAATTCTTTCTCTCAATGCAGAACTACCATAACCACATTCATAACTAAATTGATTTATCACTAAATGGGCAAATGTGTGAATCAAAACAAATTCAGTCGAGATATTTCGTCTTTCTTTCCCTTTTTTTATTCTCTCATTATTATAATTATCAGATAGTCTTTTTATTCTTTCAATAATTTCGGGCTTTGATGCCCACTCTTTCAATTTTCTGTTACTGAATTCAAAAAACACTCCTTCCCCTTTTACAACAACAGCAGGAAGCCATGTAATACTTCTTCCAAGTTTGATAAAATCTTTTTTTGCATCTAAACTCTTTCCATCATCTGGGAGCCACCTTGAAAAGCCTACAAATGCTCTTGTTTCTCTTAACTTGTGTAATAGGGCAATGCTTGTAAATCCATTGCTAATTGCCCCGCCTGTTTCAATATCATCATAGGTGTTTGCCTGGTTTTTTGTTACAAAAAAATCCTGATTTTCCCCTCCAGCTTCTGCAAGTATTGCATCATATTCCATCTTGCGGTATTTCTCTTCTGAATCGTCAGCATTTGAAGCATCAGCACCAGAATTTCTTTTGGTAGCTGCTTCTAATAATTTTTCTGTGTAAAGTTCTTTTTTTTTCTCTGCAAAATTTCTTTCTGCAACTAACTCAAATCTCATTCTCTGAAAATTTCCATTCTCCATACCTGTTGTAAGAAATCCCCAATTCTTTTCCAAAACCTCAACCAATTTTCTGTCAACTGACTTTTCCCACTGCGGCAAATATATTGAACTGCGAACCTGAGAGAAGTAAACATTTGATGCACCTTTCTGAACTACGATTAAATGCTGTCCGCAGTGTGTTGTGTTATTTCTTTCTGCTTCTTCACCTAACCAGGGTCGTCCACCCGAACAACTAACTCCAATTTTTGTAAGCGATTGTTCATTGAAAGCGCCTGCCATTGTTTTATGTGCTCCGCAACTGCAAGTAATCTCAATACCTGATAATGCACCGGAACTTCTTCCTGCTCTCAATCTTAAATTGTGGTGTCCTTCCGGTCGTGTACCGCCATGAATCCATTCCAAAAAAGGAAAATCCTGAATGTGACCGTGAGGGCAAATAGCAATGAAACGAACGGGAATTAATTTCTGCCTTTTCCTTTCCGGTATTTCTGAACATGACCTTCCTGAACCAAATGAGATACCTGTGCAGGTAGGTTTTTGTGAATCATAGATTGATACCTTTTCCATGTGACCGCACCGTGTGCAATAATGCCATCTTGGAAATCTTACAAATGGTATTCTTAAAGATGGGTTTGTAACTCCTGGACCTGGGTCTCTGAAATCAGGAGGTAAGCGGAAATCCTTTACACCTAATCTTTTTGCTAATCTTTCTTCGGTCACTTTGAACTCATCCAGTTCTGAAATGGTCCTGAATTTTTCTTCCCACATATCAAGTCCTAAAACCATTAATGATTCATCCTTTGGAAAATTTATCATCTGCCCAACTCCCCAGGGGGAAATTAATTGAGACCGCCTTATAGGTTTTTTTGCTGGCATAATTTAATTATCAATGTTTATATATTGTGCTGGTATAACATACGCTTCGCAAGTAGAATCAACATTTCTCATCGATGTTGGCGTTGACCAAGCTCTTGCTTTAATTTCTTCTGGTGGATTTGTACCGGCCGGGTATATTAATGGAGTGTCGGTGATTTGACCAAAAGTTCCGTAAATCATTGGCAATTCACTTTTCCAGTATTCCAATTTTTCTTCAATCAGTTCCAATGTCTTTTCATATTCTTCTTCATCTATCAAATTAACTCTGTCATAAATAATTTGAGTTACTCTTTCAATAACTTCGTTATTGGGAAACGGTCTTGGTGAGTTTGTGCTTTGGTCAGTTGAATAAAGCCTAATTAGCCCAATTAAGATTGCATGTAATGCTCTTTCTCTTGCCGGTGCTGAAAATGGAGTAACGCTTGTTGGTTCCACCTTACTGTAAATTTTTGAATGGTATTCCTGGAAGTGTTCAAAATGTGATCGGTCTCTTGGTTTTGAGCAATTATAAATTGTAAAAACTATTCCTGGCCCTTTCTTTGAACGACCTACACGACTTGTGGCCTGAATATATTCCGATGTAGTTTTTGGTTGACCAATAACGGTCATTAAACCTAATCGGGGAATATCGACACCAACGGAAATCATATTGGTTGCAAGGCATACATCAACAGGATATTCAGATTTATCTCCTGTCCACGATTTTAAAAGTTGTTCCAAATATTCAGGAATGTCATTGCTGTTTATACGACTTGTCAATTCAATATCCCGGTTTATGAACCTTCTTTCATCCGCTTTAATTGATTTTCTAATCCAAATAGAGTTCATGTATTCACGAATGTCAGCACGGATAAGTGTGGCTGCATGGCCAAGTTCACGGATACTGTTGAAATAAGTTAAGGCGGTCCAATAAGGGTCTCTTAATTTTTCGTCTGCTACCGGAATTGATTTTACAGATTGAAGCAATGCTGATAAAACTCTTACCTGTGCTGTTGCATGAGAAGGTAAAGCAGAAGCAAAGATGCCAACATACATTCTGCTTGGCATAGCTTTCATTACTTTATCTTCAAATGCAAAAAAGGATTCACCTGCACTTAAACATTGTGCTGG
>JBBSJN010000279.1:0-3616 GCA_038257235.1 Chitinophagales bacterium | reverse complement strand
TCATTTTCAAGGCGATCTGTTTTTGTTTTTGTTGCATCAACTTTCCTGCTTAGTTCCAGATAATCTGCAGTAGAAGCAGGCTTAGGAGAAACTGTCCACACCAATGCACTTACACTAATAGTAGTAATACCAGCAATAACAGCAGCAATAGCAGCTACTCTTTTATATCTATTAAAGAAATAAATAACTTTCGCCTTTCCTTTCAATTTTGTAGAATCAATTTTACCCTGTTCAGCTAATTGAGTATGTACATTGTTTAAAGTTGACCGGAATTTCTTCAATTCACCAAAGCGATTCATTTGCTGTAAGAACAACGTATGTTCAACCACTAATTGATCGATCTCGGCATTAGTTTTACGAAGATTTTCAAATTGTAATCTTTCATCAGGATTCATTTCACCCCTGATATATCGTTCCACAGTATCTAAAATTTTAATATCCTCCATCACCGTTTCCGTTTTTATAATCAGTAAAAAATATTTTTTTCAATCTCATCAGGCACTTGTATTTCTGGTTTTTTGCATTATCGGCATTTGTATAACCAAAATTTGCTGCAATGGTCTGCATATTCTGTTTTTGTAAATAATATGCTTCCAAAAGACTTTTACAGGGTTCACCCAGATTAATCAGTGCTTTTTCCATTATTTCAAACTCAACGTTTATTCTTTCATGCTCTTCAACCTCACTTTCCACCGGAACCAGATCTTCCAGGTTATCGCTGGTAGCAGAAAACCTGTTTTGTTGTTGTAACCGCTTGAGCCACAACCTTCTTGCAACAGAATAAACAAATGTCTTTATCTGGCAATTCAACTCAAAAGTACCTGATCTTACTTTTTCATAAAGTACGATCATAGCTTCCTGGAAAATATCCTTCGCATCATCTGAAGACCCGTTGTTGTTTATTATCAGGGACTGAACCATATTAAAGTTCTGCTGATAAATTGTTTCAACGGCCTTTTTGTCGCTGATAGCTAATCCTTTCAAAAGTGCATTCTCGTCTTGCTGGTCTTTCACATTCCATTATTTAATACAGAAAATTAAAAATAGTAACCCTGTAGCACTACAAGAAATTAATTATTAACAAAAAGGCTGGTTTATCGGAGTCTCAGGAAAAAAATAATAAACCGTGGGTTACCTTTTGCCGATTTGGGTATAAACAGCGAAATATTTCAAACAATCCAAAAATTACAACAAAATGAAAAAGTTTTTTGCAATTGCAGTAATCGCTACAGCTTTCGTAGCTTGTAACAACGACGCTGAAACAAAAGAAACAACTAAAGACACTACTGTAGAAATTCCAGTAACACCGGTTAATCCTGATACTACTAACACTATGATGGACACTACTATCACTGTTATCAAGGATACTACTACAAAAATGTAATATTTTAAGGCAAGCAAACTTAAAGGCCTTCCCTTCAGGGAAGGTCTTTTTTTTCACCCAACGGCAGCAAAATTCATTCGCCTTTCGTTTTATTTAAGGCTACCTTTGCCGCCTTATCAAATTTTTTTACAGTGTCCACATTTGAAGCATTAGGTATTGAAGAAGGATTACTTCAATCCATTAAAGTATTAGGTTTTACAGAACCAACACCCATTCAGGAAAAAGCCATACCCGTTTTATTACAAGGAACAAAAGATTTTATCGGCTTAGCTCAAACCGGCACCGGAAAAACGGCAGCCTTTGGTCTGCCGCTTTTACAATTAATAAATAAGGAAGATCGTTTTCCTCAAGCTCTGATCGTTTGCCCGACCAGAGAGTTATGCTTACAGATAACTAGTGATCTTGCAACTTTTAAAAATAAGAAAGATAATATTGCTGTTACGGCTGTTTACGGAGGCACTTCTATATCCATGCAGATCCGGGATTTGAAAAGAGGAACTCATGTTGTCGTGGCGACTCCCGGTCGTTTGATCGATCTGATTGAAAGGAAAGCTATCAATCTTGAACAAATCCATTATGTGGTTTTGGATGAAGCGGATGAAATGCTAAACATGGGTTTCAAAGAAGACATTGAGTTTATTTTAAAGAATACACCTAATCGACAAAGTATATGGTTATTCAGCGCTACAATGCCTGCAGGAATTCGCCAGGTAAGTAAGCGATATATGGATAAGCCGTTTGAAATTACAATTGGTAAAACAAATGCAGGTGCAGCTCTTATCGATCATCAATACTACGCTACTCAGCATCATAACAGATACGAGGTATTAAAAAGAATCATTGACTTTAATCCCGGCATTTATGGAATTGTGTTTGCACGTACTAAAGCAGATACTCAGGATATTGCCGAAAGATTAACCCGGGAAGGTTATGATATTGATGCAATACATGGAGACTTAACCCAGCAACAAAGAGATAAAGTGATGGGTTTATTCCGTGATAAAAGCATACAATTGTTAATAGCAACGGATGTAGCAGCAAGAGGAATTGACGTTACCGGCATTACACATGTAATCAATTATGAACTACCGGATGACGTGGAAGTTTATACGCACAGAAGTGGTCGTACTGGTAGAGCAGGTAAAAGTGGTGTTTCAGTTTCAATCGTTACGCCAAAAGAAACTTATCGTTTGAGGCAAATTGAAAGATTGGTCAATACAAAAGCACATAGAATGGATATACCTACCGGTAAAGATGTTTGCCGGAAACAATTTTTCCATTTTATTGATAAGATGCTAAGTGCAGATATAAGTCATGGTGAGTATGAAGCTTATTTACCAACCCTGAGGGAAAAATTTGCAGAAGTAGATAAAGAAGAGATTTTGCAAAGAGTTGCGGCTCTGGAATTTGACAGGTTCCTTAAATATTACGAAAATGCTGCAGACCTGAATATCAGGGGTGACGACAGAAAGAGTGACAGACGAGGCGAAAGATCTGAACGACCATCTTCACCAAGGGATAGGGATACAAAAGGAAGACAATTTAGTGGCGGCAGCGGTTTCCAACGACTATTTGTTAACCTTGGAACTAAAGATGGTTTTTATAAAGCAAGTTTCTTACAATTCATTCTTGATATGAGTGATCTGAAGAAAGAGGTTTTGGGCCGTATCGATATGAAAGAAATGACAAGCTGGATTGAAATAGAGCCTTCAGCCGGAAGTAAAATGATAAAAGCAATTGACGGTAAGAACTACCGGGGCCGAAAAATCAGAATGAATGATGCTGAATCTGGTGGTGGCAGAAGAAAATAATTTTTAAAAAGATTTGAATTACTGAACAAGAAAACTATATTTGTTAAACATGACAGCAACAAAGACATATTTTGGTTTCTATTTTACTTACTTCTTTTATCAAAAGAGACCGGGAATGCTTTTGTTGAAACTAAATTAAGAACAACTAAAAATCAACATAGAAAATCCCGGTCACAACAGACCGGGATTTTTGTTTGTAGCCTCCCCAAACCCCTCCGAAAGAGGGGCTTTAGAGTCTCAAACTTTGAAGAACTATTAAATGAATCAACAATTAAAATATTGTAATGAAAGAGTCAACAAGAAATACTGAGTCTTCGAAAAGCAAGGTTGGTGTGTTGGTGGCCTCCTCTGTTGGAGGAGGTCGGGAGGAGGCTGGTTTGGGCATCGCAATACAGGGTTATGAAGGATCTTTTCACCAGCT
>JBBSJN010000278.1:0-3617 GCA_038257235.1 Chitinophagales bacterium | reverse complement strand
GCTGGTGTAATGCCTATCATCTTTGCCCAGGCAATTATTTTCATACCAACCATCTTTGCCAATTTCAGTACAGATGGAGGAGGTTTTTTAAAAGCAATGAATGATCATACCAATATCTGGTACATGCTGATCTATTCTATTGTGGTAATTGGATTTACTTTCTTGTACACAGCTTTGATATTTAATCCAAAACAGATATCTGATAACTTAAAGCAAAACAACGGGTTTATTCCAGGTGTAAAGCCGGGACAGCCTACAGCAGATTATATCGGAACAATCATGGATAGAATAACATTGCCAGGAGCATTCTTACTGGCATTCGTAGGTATTTTGCCAGGTATTGTTGCCCGTTTCGGTGTTACCAATCAGTTTTCTACTTTCTTTGGTGGAACTTCATTGCTGATTATGGTGGGTGTTGTTTTAGATACCTTACAGCAAATAGAAACCCAATTATTAATGCGTCAGTATGATGGATTAATGAAAAGCGGAAGATTGCAGGGAAGACAATCAGCATCTCCGGTACAGATTTAAGAAAAAATATTACGATATAAACCCGTTTCGCTTTAGGCGGGACGGGTTTACTTTTTTTAAGGATATTTGCAAGCTATGATGATTTACAAGACAAATGAACAGGTTGAATTGATGCGGCAAAGTGCTCTATTAGTGAGCAAAACGCTGACTGAAATTGCCGGAATACTTAAACCCGGCATTACTACTTTGGCTATTGATAAAAAAATTGGAGAGTTTGTCAGAGATCATCAGGCAATACCTTCTTTCCTTCATTATAAAGGTTATCCTTTTAATTCCTGTATCTCAGTAAACGATGTAGTAGTACATGGTTTTCCAGGGCCGAAAGAATTAATAGAAGGCGATATTATCTCGGTTGATATAGGTGTAATATTAAATGGCTGGCATGGCGATCATGCATACACATTTGCTATTGGTGATCCGGGTGAGGAAGTGATGCGTTTGATACAGGTAACAAAAGAATCATTGTATAAAGGGATTGAAAAAGCAATAGTTGGTAACAGAATAGGAGATGTTGCTTTTGCCATACAGGAACATACAGAACGTAAAAATGGATATGGAGTAGTAAGAGAATTGGTTGGTCATGGATTAGGAAGAAGCTTGCATGAAGATCCACAGGTACCTAATTATGGAAAAAGAGGAAGTGGACCTAAATTAAAAGAAGGATTAGTGCTGGCGATAGAACCGATGATCAATATGGGTACAAAAGATGTTTATACGGAAGATGATGGCTGGACAGTGAGAACAAATGATGGAAAACCTTCTGTTCATTTCGAACATGATGTTTGTGTAAGAAAAGATAAAGCAGATATTTTATCGGATTACAGTACTATTGAAGCTGCCGAAATAAAAAATCCAGAATTGCATACGGTGCAAATTGTACAGACCCTCACCTGAGGGCAGCCTGCAGTGTTTATTTTTAAGCAATGACAAGTAAGAAAATATTGGTGGTAATTGGCGGCGGCGCTGCAGGTTTTTTCTGTGCTGTTAATGCAGCAAGAATGAATCCGGAGATGGAGGTTGTCATTCTTGAAAAAAGCAACAAGCTACTTTCAAAAGTTGGCGTAAGTGGCGGTGGAAGATGCAATGTTACTCATGCCTGTTTTGATATACAGGAAATGAGCAAAAAATATCCGAGAGGCGGCAGTTTTGTAAAGAAAGCATTCCACCAATTTTTTACTACCGATACAATAAACTGGTTTGAAGAAAGAGGAGTGAAGTTGAAAACTGAGAAAGACGGAAGAATGTTTCCTGTAACCGATTCATCACAAACTATCATTAATTGTTTGCTGAATGAAGCTCAACAATATGGTGTAAAGATTTTGATGAAGACAGAAGTGATAGCAATTCTGAAAGGAAATGGTTTTTTTAAATTGGAAATATCAAACGACGAAATACTTATTGCTGATTTCGTTTGTGTTGCAAGTGGGGGCTATCCTAAAACATCCATGTTTGAATGGTTAACAAAGTTGGGTCACTCTGTTGAAGAACCTGTACCATCATTATTTACATTTAACCTGCCGACCGGACAGGCAGGTATGCCCAAGCATCCCATTACTAAGCTGATGGGAGTAAGTGTGCCAAATGTAACAGTAAAAATTACCGAAACAAAACTTATACAGACTGGCCCATTATTAATTACACATTGGGGTTTAAGTGGTCCGGCTATTTTAAAATTAAGTGCCTGGGGAGCAAGGGAACTGGCTTTGAGAAATTACGATTTTAAAATATCAGTAAGCTGGTTGACTGATTATAACGAACAGCAATTAGCTGAAAAATTTCAGGCAATCAGGTTTGAAATTGCAGCTCAAAAGATTTCGAATAAAAATCCGTTTGGTTTGCCACAAAGATTATGGGAATTTATCCTGGATACATCTGGTATAAAAAGTGAAATAAGATGGGCTGATCTTCCTGCAAAGGAACAAAATAAGCTAATAAAAAATTTATGTGCCTTTGAATTTAATGTGAAAGGGAAAACTACATTTAAAGAAGAGTTTGTGACTGCCGGAGGAATTAAATTAAATGAGATTGATCATAACAAAATGATGAGTAAAGTAGTACCAAATCTTTTCTTTGCTGGTGAAATTCTGGATGTGGATGGTGTAACCGGTGGTTTTAATTTTCAACATGCATGGACAAGTGGCTTTGTGGCTGCAAAGGCAATACCTAAAACTTCCTGACAAACCATTGCGTATATAATTCAACTATGCAATTAAGTATTATCATTCCGGCTTATAATGAATCATTGAATGTAAAGCAGCTTATACATTATCTTATTAAGCATGCTGGGCAATCCGTAACAGAAATAATTGTAATAGATGGAGGTAGCAGTGACAACACAATTGAGATGGCCAAAAATGCCGGAGCCACTGTAATCATGTCCCCACTAAAAAGGAGGGCTGCACAAATGCATTATGGTGCATCCATAGCAAAAGGAAGTATTTTATATTTTGTACATGCTGACACATTCCCACCAGCTTCATTTGCAAACGATATTCTTAATGCAATGGATAAGGGATTTGCTATTGGCCGTTATCGCACAAAATTTGATTCTCCTAAATGGTATTTAAAAATAAATGCATGGTTTACACGGTTTGACTGGTTTGTTTGTATGGGCGGCGATCAGACACTTTTTATTACGAAAGAATTATATCAAACCATCGGCGGATACAATACAGAAATGATGATCATGGAAGAATTTGAATTTGCAAAAAGAGCAAGAGAAACTGTGCGATATAAAATTTTCAGCCAAGCCACTTTAATATCAGCCCGCAAGTATGATACGAATAGCTGGTGGAGAGTACAAATGGCAAATAAGAAAATTGTGAGTATGTATAGAAAAGGAGCCAGCCAAAACGATATGGTCGAAGCTTATAAGCGTATGTTGAACTACAGATAAAGGGTAATTACAATTCTTTAATCAGCTCTTCAAACAAGTTGCTCATAAAAATATCTGCCTGCCCCGCTATTTCAATGATTTCAGGAATGTTTACCGGCTTCAGGTTATCCGGATCACATTCGTCGGTAATTACACTAATTGCGGCGCATTTAATTCCCACCTGGTTGGCCACTATTACTTCCGGCACAGT
>JBBSJN010000277.1:0-3656 GCA_038257235.1 Chitinophagales bacterium | reverse complement strand
CCTATTGGACAAACTCTATTTAATAGCACCAGACTTATCAGCAAATGAAGAAAGCAATATTTACTAATTACAAGCATATTGACTTCTGGCTGTTTCTAATCTTATTAACAGCAATACTTTTACATTTAATCCAATTCTTTTTTCATACTTCCATGTGGTTTGACGAATTGACTTGTGCATTAAATATCAGAGACAGAAGTTTCTATCAATTAGCCACGCAATCTCTGGACTATAATCAGGTTGCCCCGCTTGGATTTCTATTGTTAGAAAAACTCTCTACAGTTATTATAGGTGTCACTGATCATGCTTATCGTTTTTTTCCTTTAGTGTTTTCTCTAATTTCATTGTTGTTGTTTTTAAATATCAGTAACCAATTTTTTAAAGACATCGCATTATTGAGCGTATTTACATTGTGTGCTGGTAGTGTTTCCTTATGGTTTTATGGTGGCGAAGCCAAGCAATATTCCGGTGATATAACAGCATCGCTATTTATTGTCTGGTCTGCCTTGCAATTAATGAAACCCGATTTAAAAAAATCAACCGTTTGGCTTATTGCCATTGGCGGTTTTATATTAATACTTTCCTCCTTGCCTGCCATAGTTATTGCCCCTTTGGTACTTGCCGTAGTTTTTACAAGTTTGCTTAAAAAACATATTAATTTATCAAAGCAATCTTTTTATTTAATTGCTTTTGTCTGGGGCATTGCTTGTTTGCTTGTAGGGCTGTATGCAAAATTTATTATCAACACTACTGTGCAAGCCGATATGAGCAATTACTGGTCACGGGGATTTATTCCACTTAACAATATTGGCGAAGGATTGAGCTGGATTTTGTCAGGATTGAAAAAAGAACTTAATTTTTTTCTTTCAGCATGGATGCAGGATGTTTACCCATCCATTAAATTCATTGCCTTGATATTGCTTATTTTTTCTGTTCCTGGGATAATTTATCTCAGTAAAAAATACAAATCTCTTATTCTTATTTTGTTTGCACCTTTAATCACAGCTTTATTGCTTTCCATTTTCAGGGTATTGCCCTTTGATTCTAGAGTAGCAGTATACGCCACCTGGCCCTTAGTGTTTAGCGGCATCGCCGGTATACAGGCTTTACAACAATGGATACCCCGATTATTTCCCTCAACTGTAACTAATGCTGTAAGTCTAACAATTGCCCTACCCATACTGCTTATAACGATATTTAGTCCAACAGAAAGACCACCTTTTAACGGACAACCCACTCAACTTGTTTTGCATGAGTTAAAAAAAGAGTGGCAACACGGCGACATATTATTTGTCTACTTTAAAACACGACATGCACTAAATTTTTATGGTGCTAAAGAAGGCTTTACAGAGTATCGTGTTGGTGGCAATTACAACACAATCGAACCCCACCTCCGTCAGTTGGATTCATTGAAAGGGAATAAAAGGGTTTGGTTTATTTATTCACAATGGACGAGATTACAACCATTCCCCGATAGCATTAAATCTTATTTGGGCAATGTGATTGGGAAGGAGATTTATAAAATACCCGATCCACACGGAGGCGAAGAAAGTTCAGAAGCTGCAGCATATTTGTATGATTTAACAAACAGATAGCTCCTTTGACTTTGGTGCAAACAATTTCTCTGACATAAAGGGAAGCCGCTAACAAAAGTATTTGCAAAAGCAGGGCTGGACAAGTAACATCAGCAATGTGCAAGTATCAGCATAGGTTCGGTCCGACATTTATAAATATGGCTTTTAGTTGTTAACTTCAACTCCTCCTATTCCGTACCGGCATTGATTTCGCCAGCTAACTGGTGTATCTTAGTTTAGCTCATTGCAAGGCCGGTCTAAAGAATGGTGATTTTAGCCCCTCTTCAACTCTGGTTGAAATGTAAAAAGTTTTTGAGTTAAAAACTTTGAGATAATTTCAATGGTGATGATTTTAAATCAATCCCGATCAGAACAATTTCATATCGCAGCTACATTTCCTTTGGGCATTTTTTTTAATCTTTAAAACTGATGTTTATGCCTAAAAACATGTAACTCGAAATTATTAATCAAAACGCTGCCGGAATAGATGTAGGCAGTCGCACTCATCATGTAGCAATTGGACAATCTGTTGACGATGTAAGGGAGTTTGGCGTTTATGATGAAGACCATAACAACATTGCTAGGTGGCTGCTGGAAAATAAAATTACCACAGTAGCCATGGAAAGTACAGGAACCTACTGGCAAAACCTGTTTAGCACTTTGCAACAAGCTGGTTTAAAAGTTATACTCGTTAATGCAAAGTTCTCCAGGAATGTGAAAGATAAAAAGACAGATGTAAAAGATTGCAGGTGGTTACAGAAGTTACTTACTATCGGATTGTTAACAGGCAGTTTTTTACCTGATGCGGCAACAGAACAATTGCGTACTTATTGCAGGCACAGAACTAATTTACTTGACCAGTCGGCAGATACTACCCGTAAAATGCAGAAGTACCTAAGGTTATTAAATTTACGGCTCGATGTAGTGGTAAATGATATTACCGGCCTCACCGGGCTTGCCATTATTGATGCTGTTTGCAAAGGGGAAACCAATGCTGAAAAATTAGCAGCACTCAGACATGGAAGATGCAAAAAAACGGAAGAAGAAATTGCTAAAGCACTCAAAAGTAATGGCCGAAATGATTTACTGTTTGCACTGAAGCATGAGTATGAGATATACCTCATTATACAAATAAAAATAAAAGAATGTGATGATGAAATAGAAAAAATGCTGCAAGAACAAATCTCCAGCGATGAAAATAAAAAGCAACTTTTTATTGATAAATAAATACACAAAAGGATTAACAAGAATGCACCAAAGAACATTGACATCAACTTGCTTTCCTATCAGTATTTTAATGGGGTAGATTTACTGGCCATAGAAGGGATCAGCCACTCCACAGTGATGTCCCTCATGAGTGAGATTGGAAATGGGATACACAATTTTTCTACAGCCAAACAATTTTCATCCTGGTTGAGGTTGGCTCCCAACAATAAGATTAGTGGTGGAAAAATACTTACCAGTCATATACCCAAAGGTAGTAACCGTTTAAAAATTGCACTGCGAAATGCAGCCAATGTTATAGGCAATCTAAAAGATACTGCCTTATCAATGTTCTTTAAAAGAGTAGCTTTTAAAAAAGGAAGAATGGCCGCTATATCAGCCACAGCAAGAAAACTTGCAGTGATAATATGGAATATGGTTGTGAAAAATGTGCCCTATCAACCGATTAATATCTATGAATATACAGACCAGCGAAGAAAAAGAAAAGTGCAGGAAATGAAAAAGCTAATCCATAAATTTGATATAAAAATAAGTGACTTGGGTTTGCAATTGTAAATGAAGGAATTGCGAAACGTTAGTCAGAACTTTATATTTTCAATTGGTCATTTGTAAAGGACTGACCCATACATACTAATATGTTCCAACCATTTTAACATCATGACATTTACTAAAATCAAAGCTTGCCTTTTTATATTTTTAGGTTTTTCATTAATTTCATGCAATGATTCTAGAAATACTAATAAAGTCAGTGCCAGCAAAGAAGTATTAAATTACGAATTAGTAAAAGACTGGCCACAATTAAGGCCTGGATTTTTGATAAGTCCCATTTCAGGTGTGGCAGTAGATAATCAGCAAAAT
>JBBSJN010000276.1:0-3675 GCA_038257235.1 Chitinophagales bacterium | reverse complement strand
GGATATGAACAAGGCGGTTGAAACAATGGTGCACCTGGCAGTTATATGGGAAGAGAAATCCTGAACAACAGTAAGTTCTTATTAGCGTTGTATATTATGCGATTTCTTGTTCTTATATTTTTCTTGTTGCCAGGTTATGCATTTTCGCAAAGCTTGCTGGGCAATGGAAGTTTTGAAGAAGAAAATATTTGTGCGGAGTACAAGGTTAATTGTGCCCCTGAAGCATGGATATATACTGTGCCTTCTTTTTTTTATTATCCCCGTGGCAAAGAGCTGGCCCATACCGGCTCCAGGTGCTTAGCTTTAATTGCGGGTCATTCTGAAAAACCGTTTTACAGAACATTTGTGCGGAGCCGGCTGATATGTGGATTACAAAAGGGCAAAATTTATCAGCTTCAATTATATGTTAAATCTGTTCATAAGGTTTTAGATAGCCTTGGTATTTATTTTTCGTCTTATGATTTTTTGTTTGAAAAACAGGTGTATCATAAAATAACACCAACGTTATACTTTATAAATTCAACTAACAGGCTTAATGTAAGCGACACTGCCTGGCAGAAAATACTCTTTAACTATACTGCAACCGGCGCGGAAACCTTTATAACCCTCGGAAACTTTAGCAAGAAAGGTAAAGGGGGCAATACAGGTATCGAAACCGAAAAAAACTTTTTCTTTCTTTTGGATGATATCTCGTTAACACCTGCAGATGTAAATGAACGGCTGTGCAAAGATTGGCAAAAAAGGAAAGAAGAAATTTATGCACAGGATGAACGTCATGAATTTTTAGACAAGTATATAAAACATTACAGAAGTAAACCACAACTTATACCAAAGCCTTCACCCACATTGACCGTGCATGTTGATACCCTGCTAATACCAGATGTTTTTTTTGCCACTAATAATTTCATGATCAATCAAAAGACTGCTTCCTTACTGGATAGCTTTGCAACTGTATTAAGTAAATACACCCCAGATTCTGTAATTATTCTTGGACACACAGATATCAACGGTGCAGAAATTTATAATAAAGAGCTTTCCTGGCGAAGAGCAGGATCAGTTGCTGCTTACCTTGAAAAGAAGCTATCTTTTAAAATTGAAAGTAGGGGTATGGGTAGTGAAAAACCCATAGCAAGTAATTTAACGGCAGCCGGCAGGCGAAGGAATAGAAGGGTGGAAATATATGTTTTTCTAAAGCCCTGAAAGAATGAAGAAGGCAAACCTTGATTTAAACCTTATTTTGTTTAGCATGTGGACAGAAGCAATAAAGAATTTTGCAAAATTCTAAATATGATGTAATTAAAGAGATCATTCATTAGATTAGTTCCTGGAGTAAGCAATCAAAACTCATAGTTAGTAATTCAAATTTTAAATCACTGGTATCTTGATAAAATAATTCAGACCTGAAAGCGTTATTCAGCCGGTTAACTTACATTTACCCGAAAAGAAGAATAAAATATGATCAACCTGCTACAGATTGTTGATACAACTACAAAGGTTGTACAAGCCGCAGCACAGACAGATACAAATGGCGATGGAAAAATAAGTTTAGGTGAGTTGCTTACGATGGGTGGTTTAATAATGGTTCCATTATTAGTACTTTTTTTATTAACCATCTTTTTCTTTTTTGAGCGCATCATGGCCATCCGCAAAGCCGCCAATATTGATAATAATTTCATGAACATTATCCGCGATCATATTACCAATGGTAATGTTTCTGCGGCCAGGAGTTTTGCAAAAAATACAAATAATCCGGTAGCCCGTATTATTAATAAAGGCATTCAGCGTATTGGTAAACCTATTGACAGCATTGAAAAAAGTATGGAAAATGTAGGCAAGCTTGAGCTATTTAACATGGAGAAAAATCTTTCTTTTCTTTCATTAATAGCCGGTATTGCACCTATGTTTGGATTCTTAGGAACCATTGTCGGAATGTTTCAGTTATTCTATCGTCTTGCCACCACCGGGGATTTCACTATTCAAACAATGGCAAATGGTATCTATACAAAAATGATCACTTCCGCTGCGGGTTTGATCATTGGATTGCTTGCTTATATCGGGCATAGTTATCTTGTAACGCAGGTAGATAAAACAGCCAACAAAATGGAAGCATCAAGCGCTGAGTTCCTGGATATTTTGCAGGAACCCACGAGATAGTTTAGCGTTATAAATTATGAATTATTCAGTACAAGCATTAGTAACTCCGATTGAGCTTTGTTGCGTCGCAATCCGTTCATCGTTCTCTTTACTATGAAGCACTTTTAACTTACTACTTATCACATAACCATGAACATCAGAAGAAAATTGAGGGCGCATACGGAGGTTCATACAGGTCCCCTGAACGACATCTTGTTTATCCTCTTGCTGTTCTTTTTAATTGCCGCCACCCTGGCAAATCCTAATGTGATAAAATTATCTGCACCAAAAGCAAAAAGCGATACTAAAGCAAAGCAAACTGTTGTGGTATCTATTGAACCTAATAAAACGACTACCGGCGCATTAAACTACTATGTAGGCACTAGCTTGGTTAGTGGTGATTCTGCAATGAAGCAGGCCTTAATTCCTATTTTAGCCAGAGAAGATTCAGCAAACAGAACCATTGTTATTAATGCTGACAAAACAGTGTCTTTAGAATCTGTTGTAGCCGTAATGCGTATAGCAAGAGATCTCGGTGCAAAATCAGTTTTGGCCGTGGATAGAAATGCGCAATAGTTCGGTGCCTTCGTTGGTAGTTGACCGTTGTTCAAAATTCGATCATCCGTCAACGATCAACGTTTCCTCACCGCCTTCACCATCCTATCCTTCCCCTGCATATCTTTTCTTAATTCAACCAGATAATCTTCCGCTTCGAAAAGAGTAATTATTTCCTGTCCTAGATCTTCATGTATTTCAACGTAAATACTACCGTTTTCATAAAGGCGATTTTTAGCAAACCGTGCCAGCGCTTTGTAAAAAACCAAAGGTTCTTCATCGGGTACAAATAATGCGGTGTGGGGTTCATGCTTTAACACATTTAAATGCATTGTTTCCTTATCTCTAAGAGGTATGTAGGGTGGATTGCTTACAATAATATCTACTGTGGGTAACTGCCTGCATTGAGCTTCGTCAAGAAAATCCAGTCCAACAAAATCAACACGAATGTCTAACTCCGATCCATTCCGCCTGGCTACATTCAAAGCATCATCACTTATATCACACCCCCATACCTCTGCTTTAGGCATTTCTTTTTTCAATGCTAAAGCAATGCAACCGCTGCCAGTACCCACATCTAATATTTTTAATTTATTCGTTTTATCAGCTTCTGCTATACCACTTACAAAAACATCCTTTCCTGACGATTTCACATCTTTTATAACCCAGTCAGCCAATTCCTCTGTTTCAGGTCTTGGAATTAAAACACCAGGATCAACAAATAATTTCATCCCATAAAAATGTGCCTCTCCAATTGCATACTGTACTGGTTGGTGGTGCAATAACCGGTGATGAACTTCTGTAAGATGATGTAATTGTTGCACAACAAGAGTCTCGTCTCTCTTCAAACTTCTCTCCGACCTCGAAAGGTTTGTAATATGCTCAAGCACTAAAGAACTAATGTTATCTGCTTCGGCTTCATCATAGATGCTTGCCAATTCTTTTCTGAGCCAATTTTCTGCTTCACCAATTTTCATCTTCAAGGTT